>NZ_JAKEVM010000047.1 GCF_022398475.1 Pseudoalteromonas shioyasakiensis
ATATAAATCAATGGTTTGTATTTTTTTGCTAATAAGCAACTTCGTTAAATTAACCACTGATTAATAAAATCAGCAACTAAATGGTTATTTTTGCAACATCGTGAACTTCTTACCGAGCAGCTTGTAAATCTTTACCTAAATGAATATAAATAGTCGCTGAATAAGCGTTTAACTTACTGAAAATAAACAAATAAATAGTTGGCATCATAGTCGCATTAGTAAATGTGTCTTAAATCAAAAGGAGAAGATTATGAACACTTTTAACAAATCTATGATTGCCGCTTTAGTAATTGGTGCAACTAGCATGTCAGCTCAGGCAAGCAGCTGGGAAAATGAAAGTAAAGATGCTTGGATTGATGGTAAGGCAGAAACTGTGCTTCTTATGAACACAAACCTTAACAACTTTGACATCAACACTGATGTAACGAATGGCAAGGTTGTACTTACAGGTAAAGTTGATAGCGAATTAGATAAAGAGCTTGCTGAAGAGCTAGTTCTTAGCCTAGACGGTGTTAGCTCTGTTGATAACAAACTAACTGTTGTTAAAAACATGAAAGCTAAGCACATGAAATCAGACAAAGCTGATTCAGCAGAAAGCGACTTAACCGACGCAAAAATCAGTACTGTAATCACAACACGTTATTTATTTAACTCAGAAGTGGGTGGTACAGACATCGATGTTGATACTGACATGGGTGTAGTAACACTAAAAGGTACTGTTGAGTCTGATGCAGAAAAGCAATTAGCGGTAAGCATTGCTGAAAATGCTGAAGATGTTCGCAAAGTAATCGATGAATTAACGATTGTTGCTGAATAATAGCAAGCCCTATATAGCCCAGCTTTGGCTGGGCTAAGCTTTTTCAAGGAGTGAGTCATGGATTTAATACGTATTATTTTATCGGTTTTAATTCCACCTCTTGGCGTATTTTTACAGGTAGGTTTAGGTGCGCAGTTCTGGATTAATATTCTTTTAACCTTATTAGGGTACATTCCAGGTTTGATTCATGCTGTGTATATCATCGCTAAGCGATAATCACCGCATTAATCTACAAGGATGGGTAATGGAGCACAGCAAGGAGTTGCTGTAGGAGTAACGGACGATAAACCGCAAGGAGTTTACAGTATGGATAATGTAACTACGCACAAAGGACAACAAGGAAGTAACAAGGCGTTATGGAGTAGCGCACAATGGCAACGCTTTATGGATAAAGTGAATGGAGATGACAGCAAGGAATAAGCTTAGGCAGGAGCCAAACAGGATGAAGCTAGCGTAAGGAGGTGACTATATGGAACAAGTACAAACGCAACCAACACAAGGATTGACCAACAAAGGAGTTGCTTTATGGAACAAGCAACAGTGGCACGAATTTATGGAACACGCGAAAGCGGTTGCGCCACGAGTAACAGGGAAGGCTGACGATAAAAACCCGATGTCATCTTCAGGTGACATCGGGTTTTTAACTACTTCAGCAATTTATCTTTATAACTTAAATTGATTCACCGTTTTATTTAAAGCGGCTGCCAATTCATTCAAATCACGTGCTTCATCCGCCAATTCATGGGCATGATCCGCAGTGCTATTCACTAAGTGATTTATTGCTGCCAAGCTATTGTTAATATCTTCTGCAACCACAGTTTGCTGCTCTGTCGAAGTCGCAATTTGATGACTTTGATCTTGCACATTTGTCACAGATTGCGCGATATCTTGTAGAGCTTGCAATACAATTTGTGTTTGCTCAACTGAGCCTTCAGCACGCTCTTGACCTTGTTGCATCATAGTCGATGCTTGTTGGGCAATTTGCTGTAAGCGGCTGACCATATTGCGAATATCATCAGTAGATTCTTGCGTTCTGCTTGCCAGTGAACGAACTTCATCAGCAACAACTGCGAAACCTCGACCTTGCTCACCAGCACGGGCTGCTTCAATTGCTGCGTTCAGTGCCAGTAAGTTAGTTTGCTCTGCAATCGAGTTGATAACATCAACTACCGCACCGATATTGCCACTTTCTTGTTCAAGACCCGCTACCACTTTAGACGCTTCACCGATATGGCTTGCAAGGGCGGTCATCACTGACTGAGCTTGAGTAGAACGTTTCGTACCGTCAACGGTAATGGTTTGCACTTCTTCAGCGGCATTATTGGTGTGCTGGGCATTACGCGAGATTTCCATCACTGTAGACGCCATTTCGGTTACCGCCGCACTAACACTATCAACTTGCTGCTTTTCTTGCTGAATTTCATCGTTGGTTTTTTGCGATACAATTTTCAACTGGCTTGCAGCTTGGCTTAGTTGCTCAGCCTGCGCAGCCGTATTTAGCATCATTGCACGAAGTTTATCGATGAAGGTATTCATGTGATGAGCAAGTTGACCTACTTCATCATTACTCTTGATTTCGATTTTTTGTGTTAAATCGCCATCACCTGATGCGATATCACGCATGATGTAAGTTAGCTTAGTCAGCGGTTTGGTGATCATTTGCGTGGCCCAGAAGATCATCGCAATGATAATCGCAAGAATGATGATCACTGAGGTTGTGGTTGTCATCACTGCATCATTTACTGGCTCATCAATCATACTTGTTGGAATTAAAATACCCACGTACCAATCAAGGTAAGGGGTTTCTAGCTCAAGGCGGTTGTATACAACGTAATATTGCTCACCTTTGAAAGTAACAAAGCTGCTGCCATCTTTTTGGCTTTTCATCGCGCGGTTTAATTCGCTAAAACCTGATGTGTCGCTAAATTGTTTTTCGAGGGCATCTAAGCCTTCTTTGCCATTCGGACCTTCGTCAGTCACAGATAGCTTGTGGCCAGTGCGCTTAGATAAGTGCACAACCTTTTGATTGCCATCAAGTAAGAAACCAAAGCCTTGGCCATTAAAGCGAATTTCTTCAACCATGTCGTTGATGTTGTTTAGCTGTAAATCAACACCACCAAAACCAACAAGTTTATTTTGTTTGTTATAAACAGGCTGTTGTACAACTGCAGAGGCATTACCTGTGGTTAGATCCACAGAAATTGGGCCTACATAGAGTTTGTTGATCTTTAAAGCATCTTGCCACCAACCACGTTTGTAAGCGTAGTAAGGCTGGCCATTATAATGAGTGGTTCGCTCGTTTTCTTTGAAGTACTCACCTGTTGTTGCAGATGCAAAGAAGGCAGATAAGATGTTGTCATCGTTGCCGCTGATACGCACAAAATCTTGATTAACGCTGTCGTATCCAGGTTGGTTATCAAGGCTTTGGTCACGTTCAGTCCAATTGTCGAACCAATTCACTAAATGCGGATTTGTAATGAAGGTTTGAACCACTTTACCGTATTTGGCAAAGTAACCTTGCATTGAAAGTCGTTCACTCTGTAAATAGCTGTCGGCTTCGCGTTGAATAGCTTGGCGCGATAGGTCAGCAATATGGCTAACAAAAAAACTAGACGCGATGATCAGTAGTACACTTATCGTCCCGCCGATGAGTAGTAATATTTTTTTACGTAAAGAGAGGTTATTTAACATAGGTGCACGTGTTTTTATTATCGGGTAGAGTTATCTATCTAATCATATTTGCACCCAAATCGCTACACCGTTAAGCGAACGTTAATAATAATTTCTAGAGGTAGTTGGATAAATGAGTTCTGAAAATAATAAACTGGTCGTTTTAGGGGCAGGTTGGCTTGGTAGTGCGCTGTGTGTTGAGGCAAAAGAATTAGCATGGCAAGTGCAGGGTACACACCGAAGTAGCGAGCACGAGCATGACTTTCAGCGCCAATTTGCGCTTGCAGACGATGTGCTTAAGCACGATGTTTCTCTTGAAGGTGCATGGTGGGTGTGTGCAATTCCACCGCGTAGTCGCAGCTCAGAAAGTAATTATTTAGTCACTTTGCAAGCAGGGCTTGAGCTTGCCAAGCAACTAAATTGTAAAGGCTTTATTTTATGTTCTTCGACGGGTGTCTACCCAACTGAGAATGGTCAATACGACGAGAGTACAGTAATCAATTGTCAATCAGCGCGCCAGCAACTGCTATTTGATGCCGAGCAGTTAGTGCTCAATGCCGGTGGTAAAGTGCTGCGTTTAGCGGGCCTTGTTGGGCCTGGGCGCGACCCAGGTAAGTTTGTGGCAGGTAAAGAGCTGTCTAGCTCAAGTCAGCAAGTGGTAAACATGGTTCAGCAGCAAGATGTGATAGCGGCGATTTTTTCTGTACTTGAAAACTGGTCAAGCGCGAGCAGCATTTATAATGTGGTAAATCCGGCGCATCCAACAAAAGTAGATTATTACCAGCAAAAATGCGCTGAGCAGGGCAATCAGCCACCGACATTTACTAGCCATGATAAAGGCCAGCGCCTCATTGATGGCTCAGCGATTGAGTCACTTAATTTTCAATACCAAATGCCTATTTAGCTACTTTTTAAAAGTTAGGTGGCCGCCCAGTCGGTATTTACTGCCCGGTGAGACTAAGCGTGCAAAGCTTACAATACCTTGCGTTGACCAGGTTCGGCGGATCACTTGTAAACAGGGCTCTTCGTTGTACAGGTTGAGCCATTCACACATTTCTTGATTGGGCATAATCGCTTCAACTGTGTGACGCGCCTCGGTAAGCGGAGCCGTCTGCGATAAGTATTCGTGGGGTGTTAGGCTGTGAAAATCTTGTTGTAAGTAGTCTTTAGCAAGAGCGGGGTTCACAAAACGCTCCTCAACTTGCAAAGGTTGTTCGTTCTCATTGTGCACAATCACACTTCGATAAACATGGCTGTCGACCTCGACACCCAAAGCAATCGCGATGGGGGCAATTGCGCTGATTGATTCCATCACTAAAATCGTACAACTGTAATTGCTGTTTCGTGCTTTAACTTCATCGGCAATGTTTTTGATTTCTAGTAATGAAGATTGTGATTTGAAGCTGGCAACAAAAGTACCTTGCCCTTGGCTGCGGGTTAAAATACCGGCATCGGTTAACTCACTGAGTGCACGCCTAGCTGTCATGCGGCTAACTTGAAATTGACTGGTGAGTTCGTTTTCTGAAGGGACACGGTCGTTTTCTTGCCATTCTCCCGATTGAATATTTTCCAGAATGAATTCTTTTATTTGCGCAAACTTAGGGACGCTCATTATGAAAAGTTTATTGGTAAGTTAACAGTGTGTTACAAGGTGACATAATTTCCTTGTATATACAAGATGAGTTGATAAACTTTAAGCAATTTTAAATTTAGGCTCATACTGAGTCTTTAGCAAGCATCAATATAATAGGTGAAAAATGCACACAACCAACAATGATCAAGCGCTCTGGGATTTACTGATCACAGATGCCAATATCGCCACAATGGATCCTGCTGTCGATGCACCCTACGGCGCCATTGAAAATGCAGCGATTGCCGTTAAAGATGGCAAAGTTGCCTGGTTAGGTGCACAAACCGATTTACCTAAATTTGACGCGTTAGCAACGCCAACTGTATCTGCAAAAGGGCAGTGGTTAACCCC
This sequence comes from Pseudoalteromonas shioyasakiensis, assembly GCF_022398475.1. GTDB lineage: Bacteria > Pseudomonadota > Gammaproteobacteria > Enterobacterales > Alteromonadaceae > Pseudoalteromonas. The sequence goes on from NZ_JAKEVM010000047.1 coordinate 5,469, forward strand.
AGGGTTGATTGATTGTCACACTCACTTAGTGTTTGCCGGTAGCCGCGCAGAAGAGTTTGAGCAGCGTTTACAAGGTGTAAGCTACGAACAAATCGCTGCAAACGGTGGCGGTATTGCAAGTACTGTACGTGCAACTCGCGAAGCCGACCACGAAACTCTCTTTGTTAGTGCTAAAGAGCGTTTAAATGCCTTATACGCAGAAGGCGTGACGACGGTAGAGATTAAATCTGGCTATGGCCTTGATTGTGAAAACGAAATTAAACTTCTCGAAGTCGCGCGTTTACTCGGTGAGAACCACCCGGTTGATGTTAAAACCACGTTTTTAGGTGCTCACGCATTACCGCCTGAATATAAAGGCCGTAGCGATGAGTACATTGACTTGGTGTGCGGTGAAATGCTTGATCGTGTTGTTGAAGCTGATTTAGCTGATGCGGTTGATGCATTTTGTGAAAATGTTGGCTTTAGTAACGAGCAAACTCGCCGTGTGTTTGAAGCGGCTAAAAAGCACAACTTACCAGTTAAGTTGCACGCTGAGCAGTTATCTAATCAACATGGCGCAGAGCTTGTTGCAGAATTTAATGGCTTATCGGCAGATCATATTGAACACCTAGATGAAGCTGGCATTCAGGCAATGGCTAAAGCGGGCACCGCAGCGGTATTGTTGCCAGGTGCATTTTACTTCTTACGCGAAACAAAGTATCCGCCAATTGAACTACTCCAGCAGTATCAAGTTCCGATCGCTATTTCAACTGACTTTAACCCCGGTACTTCACCATTATGTTCATTGCACTTAATGATGAATATGGCGTGCACTATTTTCCGTATGACACCAGAGCAAGCATTAGCTGGCGTAACACGAAACGCAGCGGGTGCGTTAGGTCTTGACGATCGTGGCGTACTAAAAGTGGGGGCTCGTGCTGATATTGCTCACTGGCAAATATCCCACCCTGCACAATTAAGTTACCAATTCGGCGTAAATAAACTGTTAAATCTGTGGATTTTGGGTAGACTTAGTTAGATAAGTTTTATTACGCAGTTTGGATTACATGTCATTGATTCTTAGTTTAGCGAGTAGTAGCACGCAACTCGTAAATTTAACAAGTGATGTAGTGCCAGTGTTTTTAGCTGGTAGCGTTTTTATGGCAATGATCTGTGCCTTATGCGTAACTCAAAACTCAACTTTAAGACTAAGCCTAGTCGTTAATGGCGTACTAGGTTTAGCTATTTTAAGCTTAGGATTACCTTGGCTGGTTATCTTACTTGCTTTAGCTTTATGCTTTCATTTATGGCAAGCATTTCGCACCACAAATTGGCTTGCCATAATATTGAGTGTCTCTGCTGCTATTTCATTTGCGGTTTTATACTCTGCCCACCTTTTACTCGACACCGCTTTATATTGGCTTGTTTTCTCGGTAGTTATTTTATCTATTTCAGGCTTTTTTAATTACGAAGAGCCCGAAGATGATGAGCAGGTTGAAGTTAAACCGCTCCATAACGATGATTTAGATGCCACACCACTGACTGGTTTACCTGATCGAAACGCGCTTAGAAATAGCTTTGTTGCATGGACTGAAGAGCACTCGGCTAACTGTGCACTAGTAATGATACGCCTTGAAGGTTTTAACGATGTTAACCAGCACATTGGTCGTGACTTTGGTGATTTATTATTAGCGCAATCGGCCACACGTATTAAACAGCAGCTTAGTGTTGATGCAGTGTTGAGTATGGCAAGTAACACCGCACATGCTGAAAAATTAGCGCATTTAGGGGGCTTAAACTTTGCGTTTATTTGCTCACTCGAAGAGCAAAAACATCTTCATGAGCAGCTGATCAGTCAAATTAGGCAAGTCACATTAAAGCCATTCAACGTTGCTAATTGTACAATTGAAGTTAAAGTGCGCGCCAGTTACGTGAACTGTGACGAACCAGAATACAGCTTCGAGAACTTAATTTCATTTGCCAACCTTGCCCTTGATTCAAACCCAGAGCGAGAAATTGTGCCTTATCACCCGCAAATGATGATCGAGCAATTAGAGCAACAAGCACGTCTACGCGAATTAGCTCACTTAGATTTTGCCAGCGAACTTGAGCTTTATTTTCAGCCAGTTATTCGTAATAGCGACGAGCAAATTGAGTTTTTAGAATTGCTGCTACGTTGGCAGCATCCAAAACAAGGCATTCTTTCGGCTAACAAGTTCATTGATGATATTCGTGTCGCTGGCTTAAGTTACCCTGTGGCAGCATATGTTATTGAACGTGCTGCTGAGCTTGCTATGGCACTGCGTATGGAAGGCATTGAACTACCACTCAGTATTAACGTGTTTGGCCCAGAAATGCTGCATGAAGAGTTCATTGAATTTGTTGACCGCATTATGAATGAACACCGCTTAGAGCCAGGCGATTTAATTATTGAATGCCCGCTCGATCTATTTATGAGCTTAGATGACCAAGGTAAAGCCATGGTCGCAAGGCTAAATAGTATTGGTATTAAGCTGTGTATTGATGGCTTTGGTGACACGCCAGTTTGGCTTGCGAAGTTACCTAATCTTAATGTTGAGTATATTAAAGTAGCTGCATCGCTAACCGCTGATTTTGCCCATCAAAGCCAAGTTCGTAGTCTAGTCTCTGGCATGGTGGATATGCATAATCAAAATAATGCCAAGGTGATTTGTGAAGGGGTAGAAACCCTAGAGCAACTCAAGTTTGTTAAGTCGTTGAATACCTACGCCGCCCAGGGTTATTACTTTAATTACCCGCTTAGCAGCGTAGGCATGATGTCGTGGTTAAAACAGTGGCGGTTAGAGCATCAGGGGGAAAGCTAAAGCTGTCAGATTGACAGTTAGCGAGTTGCTAGGGGAAAGAGTAAAGATAGAGCTTTCAGCCATCAGCTATCAGATTGAAAGTTAGCGAGTCTCAAGAGTAAAGTTGGCGAGCTCCTTGACTTAGATACTAGGTATTTTAGAGTTTCTAACTTTCTAACTTTCTAACTTTCTAACTTTCTAACTTTCTAACTTTCTAACTTTCTAACTTTCTAACTTGCCTCTCTCGCCTGCAAATACGCATTCACTAGGGCGGTGATGATTTGGCCAGCGTCGTTCATGCCTGCTTCTAAACCAACTGGGTGTTGCGACGGGGCGCCTTCGCATAAGTGAAGGTAATGAGCAGTTGTTTGGCTAGCTGCTAAATGCACAAAATGTTCTGCATCACTTACACTAAAGCCACAGTTGGTGTATGCACTAACCGGCATTAACGAAATGCTGTCTAGGTCGACTTCGACTCCTAGTGGCGCATTATCAAACTGCGCTAATGCGTGTTTACATGCTGAAGATAAATCAACGTTGCGACGTACTTGAATGTCTTGGTAACTATCAAACGTGAAGTTTGCGTTTGTCAGGGCATCCATAATCGCTTGGTTATTTTTAAATTCGTGTAACCCCATCACATGATAATCAGCAAGGTGGTTTTCGCTGTACGCATACCTAAAGCCATTGCCGCTATGACGGCCTTCACATTCTCTGAAATCAGCATGAGGGTCTAAGTTAATGGCGTTGACTGGTTTGCCATGTTGTTTGCTAAGAGCACGTAAAATACCTAAGCAGTTGTTATGGCCACCACCGATTACAATTGGCTCAAGGCCAGCTGCAAAAATCATTGCAAGCACTTGCTCAACGCGGGTGTCTATATCAGCGCATAATTCACGTAGTTTGGCTAAGTCGGTGTCGTTTTTATTATCAAGGTCAGCAGCTTGTTGGTTTAAATCATCAAGGGCCACTTCGCCGAGCAATAACACACGCTCGTGGTTTAAAAACTGATTATGCGTTTGGTTTAAAAAGCGCTTTAAAAATGCTTGCCACGCTTGTCCTGAGCCACCGTTACCTAAGTTAGCGCGAGGGCCAATATCTTCACATACGCCAACTAAAACATAGCGAATACCGAAGTGTTTTGCATCGATGAGTGCTTGTGGGGCGTTAACTTGAGTGTCGAGAAGGGCAAGGGCTTGCCAAGCTTTGAGTTCGTTAGCGCGGCGAGCACATAAGTGCTTTACCGCCGCTTCATCATAAATTTTAAGGTAGTTTGTCACCGAGATTAGTCTTCTATTATTTCTAACTCTAATTCTTCAGCAGATAATATAATACCGGTGCTATCAGCGTAAACAAAGTCGTCATCAAAGAAAGAAACGCCTGCGAAGTTAACACCAATGCCGTCTTCACCTGCGCCTTCGCTATCGGCAGCAACAGGAATAGAGGCAATTGCTTGAATGCCTAAGTCTAGCTCTTCAAGTTCATCAACATGACGAATGGCACCGTAAACGATAATGCCTTGCCAGTTGTTTTCTAATGCGATTTCAGCCAGCTCTATATCAATAAGGGCGCGTCGGGTAGAACCACCACCATCAATCAATAACACGCTGTCAGTGCCATCGGTTGATAAAATTTCGCGGATCAGCTCGTTATTTTCAAAGCATTTAACGGTTTTTACTCGACCACTAAAGCTTGGGCGTCCACCAAAATTGATAAACATTGGTTCGAGCACATCAACCACATCTGCAAAGTGGTCGCATAAATCAGAAGTGCTGTAATCCATTTTTTCATCCTCTAAAGAGACTGTCTGTTTAGTACTCAGTATACCCTGATACAACTCAATAACAACGACTTAATAGCGGATTATTGGTTTAAATCAAAGGAATTTCGCCATCGCAACATTAGTGTCTCAAAAGCGTCACCTAATTGTTATTTTTAGCGCCTAAGCTGAGATGAGTATAAAAATTAGACGCAAAGTATGACAAGGAGCTCACCATGGCAAACAACATACTTACTAAATTGGCCAAAGTAGATGAACAGTTGTTTTTAAGCGTGTTTAACGATGCTTCGCCAGTTTGGCTCAGAAGATCAGCGCTCGGGTTTTCGAAAAGTGGCGATGGCGGACTTTACGTGGTGTTGTTTCTTGGGTTTTGGTGGTTCACCGAGCAGTTGCACTTTCAACAACTGGCGATGAGTATTTTGGTGGGTTTTGCCATTGAGCGGCCTATTTACTTTTTAGCTAAAAAGCGAATCGCACGGGTCAGACCCTGCGACTGCTTAGTGCAAGGTGCTTATTTAGTGCCAAGCGACCAATTTAGCTTACCGTCGGGGCATAGTGCTGGGGCATTTGTGGTGGCGACTATTTTAACTATCTATTTTCCTGAATTTGCTGTGCTGTGGCTGATGTGGGCATCAGGGGTGGCGGCATCTAGAGTGATTATTGGTGTGCATTACCCTGCTGATGTGGTGATTGGCGCAGTGATGGGGTCAAGTTGTGCAGTATTAGCTGTAATGGTGGTGGAGTCTATATGAGAATTTTGTACGGTATTCAAGGTACGGGTAATGGCCATATTACTCGAGCACGAGTAATGGCAACGACCTTTAAAGCATTAGGAGTCGATGTTGACTATGTGTTTTCGGGTCGTAAAGAGCAAGACTACTTTGATATGGACGATTTTGCCGATTACCGAGCTTTTCGAGGTTTGTCGTTTACCAGCAAGTCGGGGCAGGTTGATAGCTTTAAAACATTAAAAAATGCGCGCCCGCTGCAGCTTTTAAAAGATATAAAAAACCTTGATTTACGTCATTATGACTTGGTGTTTAATGACTTTGAGCCGATTACAGCATGGGCAGCTAAACAGCAAGGTATCCCTGTTATTGGTATGAGCCATCAAGCGGCGTTTTTATCTGATAAAGTGCCAATGTTTGGCCGAGCTTTTTTTCGTCGTGCGCTGATCCGTAACTATGCGCCAGCGAGCGTTTATTTAGGGGTGCATTGGCAGCCTTATGCAGAAAACATCATTCCGCCATTTATTGCTAATCATCACCATGATAACCCGGTGATGGTCGAAAATAAGGTGTTGGTGTATTTGCCTTTTGAAAGTTTAGACAGTGTGGTCGACTACCTCAAAGACTTTCCTGAGCGTGAGTTTTACTGTTATCACCCAGATGCGCAAGATTGCTCTATCGGTAATATTCATCTAAGAGCGCCGTCACGCGTTGGCTTTTTAAATGATTTGGCCAATGCTGGTGGTGTAATTGGCAACGCCGGATTTGAACTTGCAAGTGAAGCGTTGCAATTAGGTAAAAAGCTATTGCTAAAACCACTTGGAAAACAATTTGAGCAGGGGATTAATGCACAGACGCTATTGTCGATGGGTGCAGCCCATGTCATGAGCTATTTAAACCCCAATGCGATGGATGATTGGTTGCAATCGCCACAGAACAAAAAACTGAATTTTCCAAGTGATCCAGCACCTTTGGTTGATTGGTTGCAAAAAAAACAATGGGAAAAGCTGGATAAATTGCATAAACATCTATGGCAACAGGTTGATTTAGAACAAAAACTGATTGTTTAAAAGTACCTTATATTGGAAAATGCGCGGCAAGTTTAACCACTTTTTATTAGCTGCTTTAAATAGTTTAGCTATACTTTAAATGCATGTTTCTATAAGGCACTTTGAATGAATGTATTACAAAACTTAACTATTAAGCGTCGTTTACAGTTAAACGCGCTCGTTGTTGGTCTTGCAATGATTGTGATGCTGTGTGTAATTATCTTTGAGTCGCGCATGATGCTAAAGCTCAACGAAACAATTCAAAATGCGGAGGAGCTCGACATTCATGAACTTGCGATGCGTAAACATGAAAAAAACTTTTTGTTTTACAAAGATGTCGATAGCCTTGAGCTTTTTGAAAAAGAGTATTCGCAGCTAAAAAATAAAATGGCGCGACTAGACGAGTTAGTGAAAGATTTGTCGATGGACTCATCTAAGCTAAATGAATTTAGACGTCTTGCGAAAACTTATTACGATGACTTCAATGAAGTTGTGGTACTACAAAAGAAAATAGGTTTACACCCTAAAGATGCACTTTATGGTGATTTACGTGGTGCGGTGCATCAAGTAGAAACATTATTAAGTGAGCGCGAAAACTATAAATTACTGGCTTTAATGCTACAGCTTCGCCGTGCAGAAAAAGACTTTATGCTGCGCTTTGATTTAAAGTATATGGGCAAGTTTGATGATTTAGTTGCTAGCTTTAGATCAGAGGTTAAAAACGCTGGGTTCGATGCAAATTACGAAAACCAATTGCTTAGTTTGCTTGCGACTTATCAGAGTAAATTTAAAGCCTTAGTTGATGCACAAGTTACCTTGGGCCTTGATTTAGAGTCAGGGGCACTCGGTGAGATGAAACGCAGTGTTGAGCTTAGTGATGCAATTGTCAGCCAACTGACCACACAAACTAAAGAGTTTGTAGAATCTAGTGCTGCTAGTGCGCAGTTGATTGCCATTCTTGTGTTTATTATTGCGAGCATTTTAGTGATGCTATTAGTTTACTTTACTAGCCGCTCAATTATTCAGCCTATAGAACGTGTGTACCACACGATTAACGAAATTCGTCGCAATAACGACTTAAGTATGTCGATTACTCAATCAGGTAAAGACGAAATCACCACAATGACGATCGACTTTAATAGCTTGATCAGTGATTTTAAAAAGCTGATTTACGAGGTAAATACAGCGCTAAGTACTCTTAACGTGGCAACAGAACATTTATCTGAAACGACTGCAGCAACTAGCTCAGGTATGCAAGAGCAGCTGCACGAAGCTGATATGGTTGCCACAGCTGCCACCGAAATGCAGGCGACGATTCAAGATATCTCACACAATACTGAAGCAGCAGCGAAAAAAGCTGAGTCGACTAACCTAAGTGCGCAGCAAGGCCGCTCTGAGGTTGAATCTACTGTGGTGCAAATAAACCACTTATCTGATTCACTCGGTAATGCGTCAAGCGTGGTGTCGCAGTTAGAAAAAGACGCTGAAACCATTGGCTCTGTACTTGATGTTATTCGTGGCATTGCTGAGCAAACAAACTTACTGGCACTCAATGCAGCCATTGAAGCGGCGCGTGCCGGTGAACAAGGCCGTGGCTTTGCGGTAGTAGCAGATGAAGTTCGCTCACTTGCACAGCGTACTCAAGATTCAACGCAAGAGATCGAGAGCATTATTTCGACCTTACAAGGGCGTACGCAAGAAGTGGTGAGCATTATGCAGCAATGTCGTACGCAAGGTGGCGAAAGTGCAGCACAGGCAAGTAAAGCCGGTGAGTTACTACGCTCAATCACCGAAGATGTACAAACCATAATGGATATGAGTACTCACATTGCCACCGCAATTGATGAGCAAAGCCAAGTGGCTTCTGAGGTGAATAAAAACGTGGTACGTATTCGTGATATTGCGCAAGAAGCATCGGGCCACGCGGCGACTAATGCGCAAACCAGCGAAGAGGTGTCTGAGCAAGCACGTGTGCTTTATCAGGCAATCGATAAGTTTAAAGTTTAATGAATTTCTGTTGAAAAACAAAAGCGCGGTGACGGTTTCGTCATCGCGCTTTTTTGTTGTTTGGGTGTGCTTTATCGAGGCATTTTGATAGGTATTAAGGCACAAACTTAATAGGCACGCTGTCTTTACTTGCTTCGTGCTCAGAGACTCTCGTTTGGTATTGCTGCCAAAGCTCATCATGGTTAGCTTGCAGCTCACTTAAATAGTGCCAGCTGAATAAACCGCTATTATGATTATCGCTAAACACCAGTCGAATCGCATAATGGCCAACCGGCTCAATCTTGCTAATTCCTACCTGTTGCTTACCAAGTACGAGTTTCATAGGTTCATTGCCATGACCTTGTACTTCAGCAGAAGGTGAGTGAACACGCAAAAATTCAGCACTAAATTGAGCAATAGTCTGATCATCAAAATGAACATCTAATACTTTGCTAACGCTGTGATAATGCACTTTAGTGACTTCTTTCATGTGAGCCTTACCTTATATAAACTAAAAAGCCTCCAACAGGAGGCTTTTAATTATAACGCTAATTTGTTGATTAAAGAATGAAGCGACTTAAGTCTTCATCTTCAACAAGTGCACCTAAATGCTGCTCAACGTAATTGGCATCAATTGTTAGTGTTGAACCTGCTTTTTCTGAAGCATCAAATGAAATTTCTTCCATTAGTTTTTCCATCACAGTGTGCAAGCGACGGGCACCGATGTTTTCGGTTTTCTCATTTACTTGCCAAGCCGCTTTCGCGATACGTTCAATGGCATCATCAGTAAACTCAACGTCAACTTGCTCTGTTTTTAACAGCTCACGTTGTTGCTCAGTTAATGAAGCATGAGGCTCAGTTAAGATACGTTTAAAGTCATCAGCACTTAGTGCTTCAAGCTCAACGCGGATTGGTAAACGGCCTTGCAGCTCTGGGATCATGTCTGATGGTTTAGACATTTGGAATGCGCCAGATGCGATAAATAACATGTGGTCAGTTTTAACCATGCCATGTTTAGTGCTTACTGTTGAACCTTCGATTAATGGTAGTAAGTCGCGCTGTACACCTTCGCGGCTAACATCTGGGCCAGATGCTTCACCACGTTTACAGATTTTATCGATCTCATCGATAAACACGATACCGTTTTGCTCTACTGCAAAGATAGCTTGCTCTTTTAACTCTTCAGGGTTAACAAGTTTTGCTGCTTCTTCTTCAACTAATAGCTTAAACGCTTCTTTGATTTTTAGCTTACGGTTGCTGCGCTTATCGCCACCCATGTTTTGGAACATGCTCTGAAGCTGGTTGGTCATTTCTTCCATACCAGGAGGAGCCATGATCTCAACATTAGGTTGAGCTTGTGCAACATCGATATCAATTTCTTTATCGTCTAACTGACCTTCACGTAATTTTTTACGGAAAGATTGGCGAGTAGAAGAGTTCTCTTCTGTTTTTGACTCACCAAAGGTATCGCGTGCTGGTGGTAAAAGAGCATCTAAAATACGCTCTTCTGCCGCTTCTTCAGCGCGATGTTTGAATTTTTTGGTTTGCTGTTCACGCGTCATTTTAATTGAGATATCAACTAAATCACGAATGATCGTTTCAACTTCTTTACCAACATAGCCCACTTCGGTGAACTTTGTTGCTTCAACTTTAATAAAAGGCGCATTAGCAAGTTTAGCTAGGCGGCGAGCAATTTCAGTTTTACCCACACCTGTTGGGCCAATCATTAAAATGTTTTTTGGTGTTACTTCACTACGTAAATCATCGCTCAGTTGCATACGGCGCCAGCGGTTACGTAGCGCGATTGAAACTGCTTTTTTAGCTTTAGCTTGGCCAATAATATGTTGATCAAGCTCGTGAACGATTTCTCTTGGCGTCATCTCAGACATGGCAGTTCCTATTACAATTCTTCAATAGTTTGGAAATTATTCGTGAATACGCAGATGTTGCCTGCAATAGTAAGGCTTTTCTCTACAATGTCACGTGCACTTAGGTCGGTGTTTTCTAGTAGCGCTGTGGCTGCTGATTGCGCGAAGTTACCACCACTGCCAATCGCAATTAGGTCGTTTTCTGGCTGCACAACATCACCGTTACCTGTGATAATTAATGAAGCAGTTTCGTCTGCAACTGCTAATAGTGCTTCGAGCTTTCTAAGTGCGCGATCACTACGCCAATCTTTGGCCATTTCTACGGCAGCTTTGGTTAAGTTGCCTTGGTGCATTTCTAGTTTGCTTTCAAATCGTTCGAAAAGGGTGAAGGCATCAGCAGTACCGCCAGCGAAACCAGCGATTACTTTGCCATTATAAAGACGTCGAACTTTGCGGGCGTTGCCCTTCATTACGGTGTTACCAAGTGAAACTTGGCCGTCGCCACCAATAACGACCTTGTCGTCGCGGCGTACACTTACAATAGTGGTCATGATTATTCCTCATCATCGAGCGGCAAGGCCGCTCGTAAAAAGCGATTGATGAGGTGTTTATATGGGTGAATGAACTAAAATCAAGTCCAAAGCCAAATTCCGCAGCCCATTATTTTGATGCGTTTAAGTTTATTCTTGTCACTTTCGGCTAAACGTTTGGTTTCGTATGGGCCTAAGCGCACTTTATACCAAACACCATTGCTGCCCTGTGTTTTCTTAACTTCGGCCACTAAGCCGGCAAAAGCGATTTTAGCTTTTAATGTTTGTGCTTGCTCTAATGTTCTAAAAGAGCCGCATTGCATTACATATGGGCCTTTTTGTTCAATCTCTTTTACTTCAACCTGAACTTCGTGCTCTTTAATCTCTTTGATAAATTCAGGTGTCTTAGGTGGTGGAATAACTACTTCTTCTTTTTTAGTCGGGTTTGCTTGCTGTTCTACTAACTCAGGATCAGCATTATGTTTGATATACCATAGGCCGTAACCAAACCCGCCTACTAAGATAAGCGCAATTAAAACAAGAATAATAGGGAAGGGCTTTTTCGCCGGGGCTTGTTTTTTATTATTTCGATTTGCTGGTTTTTTATTTATGTAATCGTGTTGTGCCATGACTCTTAATTGGCCTTTAAATCATATCTATAGGATCAACATCTAAGCTCCAACGCACCTTTTGCGCTAATTTACTGGTACTTATATAGTCGACCATTTGCGCTAAATATTGGTGTAAGTGGGAGCGTTCCTGCGCCTGAATATGTAACTGAAAGCGATATTTACCTGCTACACGTTCCAGTGGTGCAGGTATCGGACCGAGCAATTGTATACCAGATACGTTCTGGACAGGAACCAAATCAGTTAAAAAATCCATCACTTGATTTATGTTATGTCCTTCGGCACGAACCATAGCCATATTTGTGATTGGCGGAAGCTGCGCGTCTTCTCGCTCTGTGAGTGCGTAACGGGCAAAATCTTGATAACCATTATTAACTAAGTCTTGCAGTAGCGGGTGCTCAGGAAAGTGAGTTTGTAATAATACTTGCCCAGGTTCTCCACTGCGACCAGCACGGCCTGCCACTTGCGTAACCAGTTGCGCTAAATGCTCTGTGGCGCGAAAGTCACACGAATATAATCCACTGTCGACATCTAGGATTAAAACAAGGCTAACATCGGCAAAATGGTGGCCTTTTGCCAACATTTGCGTGCCAACTAAGATACGCGCACCGCCTTGGTTAATATCATCAAGGGCTTTTTCTAAGCTGCCTTTACGACGAGTTGAATCTCGGTCGATACGACTAATCGGAATGTCAGGGAAGGTTTGTGTTAAAAACTCTTCGATTTGTTCAGTGCCTTTGCCATTTGGAAAAATCTGCGTGCTGCCGCAATCAGGGCATTGGTGAGGCACGTGATGTTGTTCACCACAGTGGTGACAAATCATCTGGCCAATGGCTTTATGAAAGGTTGCACTGGTGCTACAACGTGAGCACTCACTTAGCCAACCACACTCATGGCATATGAGGGTAGGCGAAAAACCTCGACGGTTTAAAAATACCATCACTTGCTTGCCACGTTCTAAATGCTGACGCATGTAGGCAAGGCTGGCATGGGCAATCCCTGCTTGCTCAGGCTGGCCTTTCATATCAATTAATTGAAACTGGTTATCAGTACTGGTTTGGGCGCGTTCAGTTAGACTCAACAGCTGATATTTGTTATTAATTGCTTTATGTAAGGTCTCAAGTGCCGGTGTGGCACTACCTAGAACGAGTGGAATATTATGCTGGTATGCTCTATAAGCGGCTAGGTCTCTAGCATGATAGCGTAGTGTATCTTGTTGCTTAAACGAGCTGTCGTGCTCTTCATCAACGATGATCATGCCAAGAGATAAAAAGGGCAAGAAAATACTCGAACGTGTGCCGATCACTATAGCGCAGCTGCCTTTTTCACAGAAACGCCAAGTTTGTAAGCGCTCGTTATCTGTTAGAGCTGAGTGCCAAAGCATAATGGGGGTATCGGGAAAGCGGCGACGAAAACGGTTGACCGTTTGGGGTGTTAAGCCAATTTCAGGCACTAATACTAAAGCTTGCTGACCTTTTTTGAGTACTTCTTCTAGGCATTGCAAATACACTTCGGTTTTACCACTTCCGGTAACCCCTTCAAGCAAAAAGCTTGTAAAGCCATTAGCTTGGTTAATGCTAGTGCAGGCAACAGCTTGCTCTTTATTAAGCACCGGCTTGCTACCAACACTAGGCGCGCGTTGCTGCCATTGGTTATCATGTTCAATAAACTGAGTGATCAGTTCTTTATCGAGCAGACTGTCGATGGTTTTTTTGGTAAATCCGAGTGCTTTTAATTCTGTAACCGATGATTTGCCCGATTCGGCTAGCTGCTTTAATAAACTTAACTGGGTTTTTGCTTTCAGCGACGGCAGCTTTGCACCTTTATCGGTCAGCTCAACCATAATAATACTGGTTTTATCTGGGCATTCGCCTTGCCTTAATGCAGCCGGAAGTGCCGTATGAATGGTCTCGCCCAATGGGTAACAGTAGTAGCGTGCTGTGAATTTTAGTAATGCTAAATGTTGCTCAGATAAAACTGGCGTGTCGTCTATAACATCAATAATCGGCTTTATTTTGTCAGCAGGAACATCGGTTGATGTTTTAAGAGCCAAGACCACGGCAACCTTTTTTTGACTACCAAATGGCACGCGAACGCGCATACCTGGCTTTAACTCAGGGCTATGCAGCAGCTGTTCAACTTTATAATCGAAGGTACGCTGTAAAGGGACTTTTATGGCAACTTCTACAAAGTGCATGACAACTCAACTGAAACAAAGGTAGAAAGATAATGTACTAAAATTACTGTTAAAAACCTACCAACAAATACTGAACAACACGCCATTTGATTATTTTTTTAGCGAAAGATGCATTTAAAGCTTGTCGCAAGGTCACTTGAGCTATAAAATACGCGGCCTATTAATTGTATTAACTGCGTATGGTGCCAGACTTCGGGTTTGGAGAGCGATACGGCCTTAACTAGAGGTTCCCTATGAAAGAAGGTATTCACCCTAAGTACGAAGCTATCACTGCAACTTGTTCATGTGGTAACAAATTCGAAACTAGCTCAACTCTTTGTAAAGACATCCACTTAGACGTATGTTCTGAGTGTCACCCGTTTTACACTGGTAAGCAAAAGATTTTAGACACTGGCGGCCGTGTTGATCGTTTCAACAAGCGCTTCGGTGCACTTAGCAGCAAGAAGTAATCTCTGCTGTTTAGTTAAAAAAAGCACCTTAGGGTGCTTTTTTTATGCCTAAAATTCACAAACGACATTATTGATACCAATCCGCAATAATACTTAATCATTTTGAGGGATTAAACCTGTCGCTATCTGCGTTGAAAACTTCTGATTTAAAACAACTAAATAACGAAATTCTTGCCTTGCTATCAACGAGGTTTTATTGCCTCAAAATAGATCACTTAATTAAGCGAATTGGTATAACGCTGCCACTTACTTATCATCTTCACTTATGTATCTTGCATAACTATTTCTGGCTGTTATGCCCATTATGTCGCTAATTTTGCAGACAAAGTGCCACCCCTTGGCTATATTCTTGTTTGTATAAACTTTCATAAAAGTTATTAAAAATAATAAATTTAAATAACTTTGTGAGTAAATGCTGTGAACTTCGTTGAAATGGCTATTTTGGGCTAACTTCGGCTAATTGCAGTGTACGTGCGTATAAAATACAAAAACACGTGCTTAAAAGGTCATAAATAGGTGAATTTTTATGTCTGATTAATCGCAACTATGCGCAGAAATTGTTGGGAAATCCTTTAAAATTAAGCGATATAGCATATAACAGGATAGACCTGATAATACTTGGAATTTTTATACATTACAGGTATCGTACTGATGCAAGCTCTCTCACTTTTTAACTTTTTGCAGGATACTATCGCGTTATGTCAGATTTTCGTGAACAAGCATTACATTACCACGCTCACCCCGTTCCAGGTAAAATTAGTGTTGAACTAACCAAGCCAGCCGAAACGGTTAACGATCTCGCTTTAGCTTATAGCCCAGGTGTGGCTGAACCAGTCCGTGAAATTGCTGCTGATCCAGCAAATGCCTATAAATATACAGGCAAAGGTAACATGGTTGCGGTTATTTCAAACGGTACCGCAATTTTAGGTTTAGGTAACTTAGGTCCGCTTGCATCAAAACCTGTAATGGAAGGTAAAGCGTTACTATTCAAACGTTTTGCTGGCCTTGACTCAATTGATATTGAAGTTAAACATCGCACAACAGAAGATTTCATTAATACGGTTGCTAACATCGCTGATACGTTTGGTGGTATCAACCTTGAAGATATTAAAGCGCCTGAGTGTTTTGAAATCGAAAAAGCACTTATCGAGCGCTGTGATATTCCAGTTTTCCACGATGACCAACATGGTACAGCTATTGTAACTGCTGCTGGTATGCTTAACGCCCTTGAAGTGCAAGGTAAAGACATCGAAGATGCCATCATCGTATGTTTAGGTGCCGGTGCTGCTGCTGTGGCTTGTATGGAGCTTTTAATTAAGTGTGGCGCACTACGTGAACACATTTATATGCTTGACCGTAAAGGTGTGATCCATACACGTCGTGATGACTTAAACGAGTATAAGCAATTATTTGCTAACAATACCGATAAGCGTACATTACAAGATGTTATTGCTGATGCTGACGTATTCGTTGGTGTATCAGGTCCTAACCTGTTAACAGCAGATGATCTTAAGCTGATGGCTGATAAGCCAGTCGTGTTTGCATGCTCAAACCCAGATCCTGAGATTGCTCCAGAAGTTGCACACAGTGCGCGTAACGATTTAATTATGGCAACGGGTCGTTCAGATTTCCCTAACCAAGTAAATAACGTGCTTTGTTTCCCATTTATTTTCCGTGGTGCGTTAGATGTTCGTGCAACGGCAATTAATGATGAAATGAAAATTGCTGCAGTTCACGCAATTCGTGGTATCGCGAAAGAGCCTGTACCAAGTGAAGTATTAAAAGCAGCTGGCGTTGAGTCACTTGAGTTTGGTGCCGAGTACATCATTCCTAAGCCTATGGATCCGCGTTTATTACCACGTATTGCACGTGCTGTTGCTGAAGCAGCAGTAGAGTCGGGTGTGGCGCAAATCGACATGCCAGAAGATTACATGCGTTAAGCTTAATTAGCTATTAGGTATATCGCGCAATAAAAAACTCAGCCTAGGCTGAGTTTTTTTATATCTGCGATTATCGGCGGTGATCCGATGGCCGAAATACTTATTCTGAATCAAGCACTGGGATATCTAATCCCATTTCTTGCATAATTTTTTTAACTTCTTCAGGTACCTTTTCAGGGTTGTCTTTACGTAGGTCGTCATCATTTGGTAATGGTTGACCTGTAAAAGCATGTAAGAAAGCTTCACACAATAACTCACTGTTCGTCGCATGACGCAGGTTATTGATCTGGCGGCGTGTACGCTCGTCAGTTAATACTTTTAATACGTTGAGTGGGATCGATACGGTAATCTTTTTTACTTGTTCTGATTTTTTACCGTGTTCTGCATATGGGTGAATGTATTCACCGTTCCATTTAGCCATAAGTTGTTTCGTTGCCTCGGTTGTCAGTGATTTACGCCTTATTCACAGCGCAAGATGCGGAAATTCTATCTCTTTAAAAAAGATAGTCAAATACTAGTTATTTAGCCATCTAGTGGTGTAAATGTATAAACTTCTATGTATAAGCCATAAATGCTTTGACTTCTCATATTTGATCATCTAACCTTTTAGACGTCTAAACATCCAATTTAAGAATAGGTGATGAAATGAGCGAAAAAAATAAAGCGACGATTGCTGTTCGTCACGGCATCGAAGCCGATAAACATCATGGTGCGGTTGTACCGCCAATTTACTTATCAACCACCTATTCGTTTGCTGATTTTGATACTAAGCGCCAGTATGACTATGGTCGCAGCGGTAATCCAAATCGCGATATCTTAGCTGAAACCTTAGCAGAGCTTGAAGGTGGTGCTAGAGGTATTATAACTGCAACAGGTATGTCTGCAGTGCATTTAGCCACTCAGCTATTAAACAGTGACGATACGTTAGTGATCCCACATGACTGTTATGGCGGTAGTTACCGTTTATTCACCTCGCTTGAAAAACGTGGCCTGTTAAAACTAAAAGTTTTGGATTTAACTAAAACTGAAAATCTCCAAGAAATTTTAGCGATTAAACCCAAGTTGATTTGGATTGAAACGCCAAGTAACCCAATCTTGCGTTTAACAGATATTAAAGCAATTACTAGTATTGCTAAGCAGTGTGGTGCTTTGGTTGCGGCTGACAACACCTTCTTATCACCTGCATTACAAAACCCAATTGAGTTTGGTGTTGATATTGTTGTGCACTCAACAACTAAATACATCAATGGTCACTCTGATGTAGTGGGTGGTGCAGTAATTGCTGCAACGCAAGAGCTAGGCGACGAGCTTGCTTGGTGGGCGAATAATATCGGTATTACTGGTGCACCATTTGACAGCTACTTAACGCTTCGTGGTTTACGTACTTTAAATGTACGCCTAAAGCAGCACCAAGAAAATGCCTTTGCCATTGCTGATTATTTAGAAAGCTCACCTTATGTAAGCCAAGTTTATTACCCAGGCCTTGCTTCTCACCCACAACATGAGCTTGCTAAAGCACAGCAACGTGGCTTTGGTGGCATGGTGAGCTTTGATATTAAAGGCGATATCAACGATGCAGCAGCGTTTTTAACAAGCCTAAAAGACTTTAGCCTTGCTGAGTCGCTAGGTGGGGTAGAAAGCTTGATTTGTCACCCTGCAACAATGACCCACGCAGGTATGGAGCCTAAAGCGCGCCTTGAAGCCGGTGTAGGCGATACGCTGATCCGTATTTCTGTAGGCATTGAAGACGTAAAAGATCTCATTGCAGATTTAGACCGTGTTTTCAATTTAGTAAAACCAGGTCAGGGCCAACAAGTTACAAAAGCTGAAGCTAAGCTAACACAGCAAGATACACAGCAAAACGCGTCATTTAAGTTAACGCCAGCACATACGGCATTGTGGTAGAAGAAATGGTAAATATTGTTCATAAATTTGGTGGCTCAAGCTTAAGCTCGGCAGATCGTTACCATGCGGTAGCGAACATTGTTCTTGCGAATACTGATCAGGGCGATTGCGTGGTTGTGTCGGCATCGGGTAAAACAACTGATACCCTGGTAAAGCTTTGGCAAAGTTACCAGCAGCAAGATAGCCAAGCTGTTAGCGATATTCTATTGCTTATTGATAATAATCAACGGGCTTTAATTGAGCAGTTACTTATAGGTCAGAATAAACAACAGGCCTTGGCACAGTTAAAAGATGAACTTGCCGTATTAAATGAATTAATTAGTCAACAGCAGTTACTTGAAGCACCTTTACTTGCTCATGGTGAAGTGTGGTCGGCGCGGTTATTGGCCGCTTACCTAAATCAGTTAGGTGTTGATGCGCAAGATGTTGATGCAAGGCAGTTATTTACTCTAAATGATGGTCAGCTTTTACATCAAAAAAACCAACAGCAATGCAGTGATGCGATTAGCAGAAAACATATCAACGTAGTAACGGGTTTTATAGCAGCAGATTGCCAAGGTAATACGGTGACATTAGGCCGTAATGGCAGTGATTACAGTGCCACCTTGTTAGCGAGTTATACTTTTGCTAAGCAAGTGTCTATCTGGACAGACACACAAGGTGTATTTAGTACTGACCCTCGTAAAGTTAAAAATGCAGTTAAGTATGCCAAGGTGTGCCGCGAGCAAGCTAACTTATTAGCGCGTTTAGGTAACCCAGTATTGCATGCAAAAACCTTGTCGCCGTTAAAAGACACAGAAATTAAATTGGTGGTAAGAAGTAGTTTTGATTGTGATGCAACGCCAACCGAAGTAGTAAAAGAAGGTTACAGTAAAGCAAAGCGTTTTATTACTACCTTAGATAACATCGATTTATTAAGGGTTGATAAACTAAGCAGTGGTGAAGTCGGTGAACTTAGTCAGTTAATTCAACACAGCCTGCACCACTTTACTAAAGATGGCGATACTTACTTATTAGTGCCAGGTCAAAGCACTCACCAAGTTGTAAGCCACTTAGCGGGCCGTGCAAATATTGTCGAGTCTAATTTAAGTGGTTGTGCAGTGGTTGCACCGACGGCTGATGTAATTGCGCTGACAGAGCAAGCGACAGCACTTTTAAAAGAGCAAAGCATTCATCCGCGTTTTGTACAACAAGACTATAACTATGTGTTGATCTTAAACGATCAGGCAATTGATAGTGATGTTTTAACCCTTCTACATGACAAGCTTGTAAACAAAGGTCAAGAGCTGGCTATTATTGTTGCTGGCCTTGG
The DNA here is from genome assembly GCF_022398475.1 of Pseudoalteromonas shioyasakiensis. Taxonomy (GTDB): domain Bacteria; phylum Pseudomonadota; class Gammaproteobacteria; order Enterobacterales; family Alteromonadaceae; genus Pseudoalteromonas. Next base: position 24,643 of record NZ_JAKEVM010000047.1, read on the forward strand.
TAATGTAGGCGAAGTATTCTTATCGCAACTACAAGCTCAGTTTGCTCGTTTATCTGCTCAGTACAAGGTAAAAGTTGTAGCTCTTTTACGCTCTAAACAAATGCTTTTTAGTGCCAGTGGTTTAAATACCGAAACATGGCAAGAGCAGTGGCATAATGAAGCGCAAAGCTACGATAAAGCTGAGTTATTAGCACGTATCAATGAGCTAGATTATGAGCACAAAGTAGTGATTGATATCACTGCCAGTGAGGCTTTTAGTCAGTTATATCCTGATTTTGTAGAGCTTAACTGTCATTTGATCAGTGCAAACAAATATGCGGGTACTGCCGCGCATAGTTGGTATCAAAACTTACGTACTAATTTAGCTGAGCGAAATCTACTATGGCGCTACAACACCAGTGTAGGCGCAGGTTTACCGATTAACTTTGCTTTAGCTGATTTACAAAATAGCGGTGACAGTATTAACCGTATTGAAGGGGTATTCTCGGGTACTTTATCGTGGTTATGTAGCAGTTACGATGGTAGCGTGCCGTTTTCAGATTTAGTGCTTCAAGCTCAGCAAATGGGCTATACAGAGCCAGATCCTCGTGAAGACTTATCTGGCCGAGATATGCAGCGTAAACTACTAATTTTAGCGCGTGACTTAGGCCTAGATTTAGAGCTAGATGACATTGCTTTAACACCTCTGATGCCTGAACAGCTTGCAGCAGGAAGCTGGCAAGATTTTCTTGCAAACAAACAGCTGCTCGATGAATTTATGACAGAAAAAGCAGCGCAAGCTGCGGCAGAAGACAAAGTGGTGCGCTACACCGGTGCTATCACACTCGTTGATGGCAAGGTTCAGGCGCAAGTTGGTTTAGTTAATGTTGGCAAAGATGATGTATTAGCAAGCCTCAAACCGGGCGATAACATCTTTGTGATCAATTCACAGTGGTATACAGACAATGCATTAGTGATCCAAGGCCCTGGAGCGGGTAAAGAAGTCACTGCGGCTGGGGTTCACTCAGACCTATATTGGCTGGTAAATAACCTAAAATAATTTTGCTGATCTTAGTTTAAATAGCTAAGCAAAAAGCGCCCCAAGGGCGCTTTTTTATTGTTTCAAAATAGTAATTCACTTATTTAGAACAACTCTTCCTCTGTGCTGAGCTTTTCTTCAAATACGTCTGTTGGTTGATCAAGTACGTACTTTGTTGGTGCTGTGCCTTTAATGAAGTACTCAAAACGGCTGGTGTAGTCATTCTTATGGCTTAAAAGACCTGTTGCTAAGTCGATACGAACCGATACCAAACCTTCAGGAAACTCAATAGGTGCTTCTGGCATGCCATCGAGGGCAGCACGCATAAAGTCGACCCATGCAGGTTGTGCGGTTTTAGCGCCCGATTCCGCACCAGAGATTTGTGACTTATCGAGGTTACTATTGTAGGTCGAGCGGCCAAGGGCTTTTCCTGGGTTATCAAAACCAACCCATACCGAGGTCATCACATTGCGGTTAAAGCCACTGAACCAAGTATCAACCGAGTCATTAGTAGTACCTGTTTTACCTGCTAGATCGCGACGATCAAGTGCTTGTGCACGCCAGCCTGTACCACTCCAGCCGGTTTTGTGAGTCCAGCTACCACCACCCCAAATTGCGCTGTGCATAGCTTGCGAAATTAAGAATGCATTTTGCTTTGAAATGATACGCGGAGCACAACGCGGAGTGCTCACACCTTGTGCCTGATCCAATTGATTATCATCTAATGATGCAAACTCTGGTGTAACAACCTGCTCAGGTTCATCACAGGCAAGTTCTGGCTCTGTTTTGAATAACACATTACCAGCAGAATCCTGAATTTCAGAAATAAAGTAAGGGGTAATTAAGTGGCCGCCATTGGCGAAAGTACTCATTCCGCGAGCTAGTTCAAGAGGAGTGATTGAGGCACTTCCCAGGGCCAATGACTCGCTACGATTAATATCACTATTTAAAAAACCAAACTTAAGTAAGTGATCTGCTGTACGTTCAAGACCTACACCACGTAGTAAACGTACAGAAATTACGTTTTTAGATTGAGCGAGTGCACGGCGTATTCGGATAGGGCCATTATAAACCGCCGGGCTATTCTTAGGGCGCCATGCTACACCTTGGCTTTTATCCCATTGATTAATTGGTGCATCGTTAAGAATTGAAGCGAGTGTGTAGCCGTTTTCAAGTGCTGCTGAATAAATAAATGGCTTGATGTTTGAACCAACCTGGCGTTTTGCTTGAACTGCGCGATTGTATTGGCTTTGTTCAAAGCTATAACCACCGACAATGGCTTTAATACGACCATCTTGTGGGTCAAGTGAAACAAGTGCGCTCGATGCTTCTGGTACTTGGCTAAGGATGTAGCTTTCATCTGCATTTTTACGCAGCCAAATTTGCGCTCCCGCTGATAAAATTTCAGTAGCCGTTTTTGGTGCGAAACTTTGACGGTAACGGGTAATATATTTGCGTGCCCATTTTAGACCATCCCACTCAACCGTCACTTGTTCGCCGCTTTTTAATAGCACATCAATTGATTGCTCAGCGACATTAGTTACAACACCAGCTAATAGTGGGCCAAACTCTTTGACATCTTTTAATTTAGATAAGATCTCTTCTTGGCTAAGTGGACTTTCGTTTTCACTGTCCCATAACTGAGCCGTCGCACCACGGTAGCCATGACGCATGTCGTAAGCGTGTAGATTATCAACAATGGCATCTTGTGCAGCTTGCTGAATATTTGAATCAACACTGGTGTAAACTTTAAAACCAGTATTGTAAGCACGCTCATGACCATAGCGTTCAACCATTTCAGCACGCACCATCTCAGAGATATAAGGGGCGTACACTTCAATTTCTGCACCATGGAATTTAGCTGTAATTGGCGCATTGATAGCCTCTTCGTATTCACTCTGTGTAATATACTTTTCGGTATACATACGGCCTAGTACAACGTTGCGACGAGCCTTTGCGCGTACAGGGTTGCGAATAGGGTTAAGGGCTGAAGGAGCCTTAGGTAAACCAGCGATCATCGCCATTTGCGCTAAAGTAAGCTCATTGAGGTCTTTGCCGTAGTAAACTTGTGCTGCTGCACCAATACCAAAAGCGCGGTTACCTAATTCAATTTTATTTAAATATAATTCAAGGATTTCGTCTTTACTTAATATACTTTCAATATGTAAAGCGATGAAGATCTCTTTGACCTTACGAATGTATGCTTTTTCTCTAGTTAAGAAGAAGTTACGGGCAAGCTGCATGGTTATAGTACTTGCGCCTTGTTTCTTTTCGCCTGTAGATATGAGTACAATGGCTGAACGGACGATACCAATTGGATCGATACCAATATGCTCGTAAAAACGGTTATCTTCTGTTGCTAAAATTGCATCGATTAACGGTTGGGGGATTTGGTCTATTGTAACGGGAATGCGGCGTTTTTCACCGAATTGGTTAATCAATAATCCATCACGTGAGAATACCTGCATAGGTGTCTGTAATTGAACGTCTTTTAGAACCTGTACGCTAGGAATATCAGGTTTAACGTAATAGTATAGACCAACTAAAGTGATTAGTCCTAAAAATGAGCAGATGATAATAAATTGTAAAGTTCGCTTTAATAAAATCACTTATATTTTCCCTAAATGGACTCCCAATTAGAATCGGAGACTGCTAGTATATAT
>NZ_JAKEVM010000048.1 GCF_022398475.1 Pseudoalteromonas shioyasakiensis
AATTGACAATAACTAACGTGCTGATGCTCAAATGAATTAACATTTTAAATGACTAAGTGGTCGTACCTCTTTAACTAAAACCATCTATTAATACACTTAAATTCAGCTAAAAACGATACAGCTCTTCTAGCTTCATTATTTGAGACCAAGCCAATTTCGGCAAAGTTCCCAATTAAATTGTAATCATGACAAAATTATGAAGATTACAATTTAGTCAATTTAATGCTTGCATATTAAAAACCGATCGGTCTAATATAGTCGGTATGGAAACAAATAACTCTGTGCCAAGCCGTCGTGGCAGGCCACCAAAAATAGCGCGTTCAAATGCAGATACCCGCGCCCTTTTGATTAATACGGGGCTAGCTGTATTAACCGAAAAAGGCTTTAGCGCAACCGGCATTGATTTAATATTAAAATCAGCTCAGGTACCTAAGGGCTCTTTTTATCATTACTTCAAAAGTAAGAATGATTTTGGCTTAGCACTCATTGATGCTTACGACAGCTATTTTCAGGCAAAGTTAAAACGCCACCTAAACAACGATTCAACAACCCCTCTTGAGAGGATTGTGCTATTTGCCAATGACGCCAAGCAAGGCATGGCAAAGTTTGAGTTTAAACGCGGCTGCTTAATAGGTAATTTAAACCAAGAAATCAGTCACCTTGATGAGCCTATGATTGACCGCATAAAACAGGCTTACGCCAACTGGCAAGCTTTAATCGAGCAATGCTTAGTTGATGCTAAGAAGCAAAAGCAAATTCCTCAATCATCAGATTGCAAAATGCTTGCTGAGTTCTTCTGGATTGGCTGGGAAGGCGCAGTGATGCGCTCTAAACTTGATAAATCAAGTGAACCGCTTACCCTTTATACAGCACAATTTTTACGCTTAATTTTATAAAGCCGTTTAAATACGGTTTTATTTTAACCATTAAAAGACGATCGGTCTAAAAGGAGTCAACATGACAACATCAGTAAAATCGGTAGTTATAAACAAAGATGATCAAGGCTACCGTGCCGAATACACAGACTTTCCTGTAGAAAGCATCCACCAGCAAGATGTAAATATTGATGTTGACTACAGTACATTGAATTACAAAGATGCCCTAGCCATTACAGGTAAAGGACCTGTGGTAAGAACATTTCCTATGATCCCCGGGATAGACCTTGCAGGCACAGTAACAGACTCTAAAAGCGATGAATTTAAAGTAGGTGATAAAGTTCTGTTAAATGGCTTTGGTGTTGGGGAAAAATACCTAGGTGGTTTGAGTTCAAAAGCGTCTATGAGTGCTGATTGGATCATCCCCCTCCCTGCTAATTTAACACCAAAACAGGCTATGCAAATTGGTACTGCAGGTTATACGGCAATGCTGAGTATCATCGCTTTAGAAAAACAAGGTATCACACCCCAAAGTGGCGAAATTCTTGTTACCGGTGCTAATGGCGGCGTGGGTAGTTTTGCTATCTATTTGTTAAATAAACTAGGTTTTGATGTAGTTGCGACAACAGGACGAATGAACGAAGCAGATCACCTTGAAAAATTAGGCGCAAAACGCGTTTTATCTCGCGAAGAATTCTCAGCACCTGGGAAACCACTCTCTAAAGAGCAATTCGCTGGCGCAATTGATTCTGTGGGTAGCCACACCCTTGCAAATGTGTGTGCATCGATTAAATACGGTGGTGTTGTAACAGCGTGTGGTTTAGCACAAGGTATGGACTTTCCAGCAACGGTAGCGCCGTTTATCCTTCGTGGCATTAGTCTAATGGGTATAGATAGTGTAATGCGCCCTAAAGCTGACCGAATTGAAGCATGGCAACGTCTAAGTGAGTTAGTTGAAGCTCAGTACCTCGATGCTATTTCGCAAGAAATTCCACTTTCTGAAGCCGTTGCAAATGCAGAAGCCTTATTAAAAGGTGAAATTCGCGGCCGTGTAGTGGTCAATTGTAAAGAATAAGCTCGAATATAAACATTCTTAGCAAGTTAGCTATAAAACTAGGGTAAAGGCAATTATACTTACCCTAGTTTTGTAATACCGGACAGTCTAATGAGTAATAAAGAAATTTTCAGCAATAACCCACTGCAAGGTGTTGGTATCGAGCAAGTAGTGACAGAGCTTGTCGAACAATATGGCTGGGAATTACTCCACGCCTATATGCGTTTGAACTGCTTTAAGAATAACCCTGATGTAAAATCTGCGGTTAAGTTTTTACGTAAAACCCAATGGGCTCAAGAAAAAGTCGAAAACTTTTATTTGTATCGTCTTAAAAATTTACCACGCCCAGACGATGTAAACTATGAATTGCCGCCGCGCGATCGTGTGATCCCTGCTGATCAAAAACCAGGTGAACCATGTGAGTTAAGTTTTACTGACGCTAAACGTATTCACGCTAAAAAAGAAGCCAAGCAAAAAGCCCGCACCCGTAAACAACGTTCAAGTGCGAGTAATCCTTGGGGTAATTAAGCTTTAGCTCTGAGCTATAAGCTTTTAGCTGTTAGTTGAAATAAGCCGCCTTTAAGGGCGGTTTTTTATTTGAGTTAGCAAGTTAGCAAGTTAGCAAGTTAGCAAGTTAGCAAGTTAGCAAGTTAGCAAGTTAGCAAGTTAGCAAGTTAGCAAGTTAGCAAGTTAGCAAGTTAGCAAGTTAGCAAGTTAGCAAGTTAGCAAGTTAGCAAGTTAGCAAGTTAGCAAGTTGAGAATTGAAGGGCGATATCTAAATTCTGATAAATAACCAATTATTGTCAGCAAGAAAGCAGAGTTGAAATCACAAGCAATAAGCATGTCAAAAAGTCCACCTTCACGTGTCAACCATAAAAAAGCAATGATACAGATAGACATAGTCCACAAAACCTTTGGAGTGCTGGCGTATTCACCAAAGAACCGTTGTGAAAAGCTTCTTTTATTTTGCAAATCTTCCATAATGTGCTCGCTATTCCATTTGTGCGTTAGTTCAAAAACTCCGTTACCTATCTTCAATTTATAGCACCATGATTTTTAACTTACCATAGTACAAAGGGCTCATAGTTTATCTGTTATTAATCGAAGCGTAACTTGAATATGTTAGACTGAGTTAATCATCATTAATGTAATTAAAAAAGGATGTGTATGTCTAACTACAACGAATCACCTGAACAAATCGCAAATGCAACGCAAGATTTCGTGATGCAACAAACAATGTTGCGCATTAAAGATCCAAAGCCTTCTTTAGATTTCTACCAAAACGTTTTAGGCATGAAGTTACTGGGTAAATATGACTTCCCTAAAATGGAGTTTACGCTGTACTTTTTAGGTTATGAGCAAGAAATGCCAAAAGGCACAGCTAAAGAAAAAGCACAGTGGGTGTTTCGTCGCCCTGCTCTTATCGAGCTTACACACAATTGGGGCACAGAAAACGACGACAGTTTTGCTGGTTACCATAGTGGTAATGATGAACCAAAAGGCTTTGGTCATATCGGTATTAGTGTGCCAGACGTATATGCAGCATGCGAGCGTTTTGCAAGATACGATGTTGAGTTTGTAAAAAAACCAGACGATGGCTCTATGAAAGGTCTAGCCTTTATAAAAGACCCAGATGGTTATTGGATAGAGATACTTTCTGCTGAAGGGATCACTGAGATAATTGAAGAGCATAAGTAAAAGCCAATTACCCACAAACCTGCTATTTAGCAGGTTTTTTAATTTACGCTTTTGATATGTAGTAGTCAGTGTTTGTATGTTTTGCATTAGCAAGTGAATGTCAGGCTCTATAAAAAGCTTTTTATTTGAAATGAATAAAAAACACTGTAACTTTTAGCGAGTAGCCATCGTTTTTTAAATACACTTATAATTAGAGAAAGTGCCAAGAAACATCATAACAAGGGCCATTTAAATCATATTGCAGTTCTTGATCATTCCGGGTAAAGGTCGCTGTAGCTTTAAATTTAAAGTTTGACGTATCTTTTCTGTTAATTGCCAAAGCATGCTCTATTTCATCCCATCTTTTAGATATACCACCATGCCCAGGATGACTATCGGCTTTTAATTCACCTGACTGATATTTTTTATTCCATTTAACAAAAATTTGCCATTGCTCAATCTCTAATTGAAGTTCAGATTCCGATATTAAATAAAGAGAAAACTCATCAGTAAATCCACTGTCATCATTGAAGTCTGAAACAAACCTGTAATGTCTCCCCTCAATAGATGTGATACCCCCTCTTGGCCCATCATAATATAAATTCTCGACAAGGACTTTAGACATTAGCATTCACTGAAAGCCTTTAGATAAATTGAAAGGATGAATAAACAATACCTATTATTAGCCACTACAAAAAGAACTAACGACTACATCATTAGGTAATTAAGGTGTTTTTTTACGGTTGTCATTGTAGATCTCCTTATTACAATCTAACAACAACCGTTCTACCGATGAAGTCATGTATTGCACGACGCTTTTCATTAAACAGCATGGTTATAAATTCTGACAATGCCCAAACTGTAGCTAATGAATTCAGACCCATAATTAAATAAGTTAAAACCGCAGGTACGCTACCAAGTTGTTGTAACGATATTGAAATAGAAAAAACTAATAGTATCCAAGACGAGTTAATAGCAATATTAACAGATTCTCTGCGAACCGATTGCTTAAGCGTAATGCTCGTTTCGGTTTCATGATTGAGGACTTTAACATCCATGACCATCTTGCCAAGTGTTTGACCATAAAACCCATGCATGAAAACAACATAGCCAATGTACTGAAAGCCATTAACAGCTTGTAAAATCGAGTTTTCGTAAGAATATTCAACGTCAAAGAGTAAGCATTCGATATAAAGTAATGCTGTAAAAATTAAGCCATCAATAATAGCAGCCCAAAAACGAGGCCAAAAAGTAGCATACCTTTTACTCGTTTCTAGCTCTTCAAACTCTGCTTTTATTTCTGGGTCTTTTAATTTATTTGCAATCTCTAATTCTAACTCTTGCGCTCTTTGTGGGAAGCTTTCTTTATCAATATACTTTTGAGCATCTAATAGCTCATCTAATGAATAATTTTTATAATTTGGGCTGTAGTCCATGTTTATTATTCTCCTTAACTGCTTGAATCAGGTTAGCTTTTAGCATTCCACTCTTTTGGGATCTCGCGGATAAAACTCATCGGGCTGTTTAGTACATAAATTAAATTCACGGGTATTTTTGTAAGGTAGCTTCATAAAGCCTGCCACACCTACATCTGTGATATTAACTGCGTACTGCATAAGCTTACTTAATAAGCGTTTAAATTCAGGCTCTTTACTGGCATCAAGCAAACGATAGTAATGATGTATTTTCATCCTATCAGGTAAGGCTTCGAAAATGATACAGCCCGTGTGGTGTATTTGGTTTAGCTCAAATACGCACTTTATAACCTTTTTCGGGAGCTGTAATTGCTCATCAGGGTCTTTACCATCTTCAAAGTAAGAGTGTGGCCTGGTTACGTCTGAGGCTTGTACATCCATTACTTCGTAATCAAGCTCAGGTAAATTCTCAAACTTAAACGCACCTGTGCCATCACGCTCGAGCTGAATGGTTTTACGCGCATCAAACAAGCAACATTTAAAGAGACCTTTTTGTTCAATCCCCTGTGCTAACATCACCGTGTTGTTAATCGCATCGGTAAACGCAGTGCCAAGCGTTTCATCATGCAGAATAAGGGAAGACTCGACAAACAGTGAGTTTTCTTTCCAATGAAAACTCAAGCCCCCTACTACTGGGTATTTTGCTAATCGGCTTATTGAGGCCAAAAATGCTTTTTCGGTGTCGCCGGTATCAAATAAAAACTCTTTGTAGTATCTGTCGAGCTGGGCATCGTTTACATCTAGTAATTGTTGATTATGGTCCGCTTGTCTTAAAAATTGCTTACGAGAGCTATATACCACCGTGTCTGGGTGTTCATCAAACTCACTAAACCAATAAGGAATATACGGGCGAATGACTTTACGGGGCAGCTCAGGGAGGTAAGCTTTAGCCATTGTAGGCATGTTTCGCATAAAATAATCACCTGCGCCATCTCTGGTTGCCTTATCTTTTGAAAGCATACCGTCAATAACCCGGGCAAGCTCCATAGGTAAATTCAGGCTTGTAGCCGGAATAACCGCAGCACCAAATCTACAAGATTGTGCAGAGGCCAATGCATAAAGGGTTGAGGCAACACCTTGTTCATCAAAACGTGGCGATGACTGCCCGCCTGACATTTGCTCATCACCAATAAAGTACACATCACCCATACGTGCATTAGTGGTACTGATATCAGCAGACATAAGATCCATAAAATTGCTGGCAACCGGATTACCATCAGCATCTATTTGTGCATAAACAGAGCTGCCCCAGTCTACCAAAGACAACTTGTTAGTTTGTTCATCATAAACGATGTTAGAGGGTTTAATATCGCCATGCACAATTGGCTGTGGGCTTAAGCCATTTTTGTGTTCACGTAAATCTAAAAGCACATTACGTAGCCTAAGTGCCAGCGCCATAACTTTTGCTGCACTAAAACGCCCCTGTTTAATGGAGATTTTTTCTAAGTCTTCACCTAGAGCGCGCTCCATCATTAAAATGCCTTGCTTTTTAATGCGTTCAAAGGCATAAAATTTTGGCACGAGCGGATTATTAACTTGCGAGAGCATGTACGCTTCGTCTTCTAAACGGTCACGTACACTTTGTGCAAGGGTTATACGTGAAAACTTAAATACCCAAGGTAAGTCTTCATCATCAACACCGGCAAAAACAAATCCAAACGCACCAGAGCCAATTAATTCAACGTCACTGTAACCAAGCAAAGTAAGCTGTTTAATACAAATATTAAGCCATTGGCGGTGCTTTTTAGCATCATGGTGAGACAGTAAATAAACAGACTGTTCTTCATTGATATAAAAATTGCGGATTTGTTTGGGATTCACTACATCTCTCAAAGTTAAGCGGCTTTTAACCGCTTAATTATTGAATGCTAGGCAGTTAATTACAAGGCTTTTGCTCTTCGATGATCCAGCCATGATTTTTAAAAACTATTTCGGAAAAAATTAAAATGGCACCAGCAAGTAAAATTAGCTCGTTCAGTGATATTGCTTCTGCCATGAATACCCATCCCAAAACAAAAAAAGCTAAGAGATCGAGATACCTGAAATACCAAGCGACTTTTCGTGTTTTACCGTATGTGAGTCTGTAGCGCTGAACTAATTCACCTTCACACTCTAATGAAATAACGGCTGAGAACTTAAAAAAGGGTTTAACCCTTACACACAACTGACAGGCTTTACCATCAATACTAAACTCATGAACAGATTTAGTTTTAAAGTTACGTGATTCTGCTATTAATTCACCGTCTACTTTCAGTACTTCTTTTCCTGAATAAGCCGAACCCCAGTATTCAATTAAATGTTCACCTAGTTTGAAGTTAGCTTTGATTCCCTTGCTCATTGATACTGTAATGCCATCAGTGTTCATAACAAATCTCCTTATCATTATGAATTTAAAATACTTTAAAAATAAAAAAACGGCAAGCTAGGCTTACCGTTTTGGTACTTTCAATGGGTAAAGGGTTACCTTTTGAAATTAAAGGCGAATACCGCCATCAATTTCAACAACACGACCTGTAAAGAAGTCATTCTCTACAATGTATTGTGCTGTTTGGGCAATTTCTTCTGCTTCACCAAAACGACCCACTGGCGTTACCGCCATCATGCGTTGTTTTGCTTCTGGTTTCATTGCATCTGTCATTGCTGTGCGAATAACACCTGGTGCGATTGCACCAACACGGATACCAAAGCGACCTAATTCTTTCGCCCAACCCGTTGTCATCGCAACAACACCAGCTTTAGACGCAGCATAGTTTGTTTGGCCAATGTTACCAGCACGGGCAACACTCGACATATTAACAATAACGCCACCTTTGCTAGACTCAATCATGTGGCTCGCAGCTTCACGACCTGCTAAGAATACACCGGTCAGGTTCACATCAATAACAGATTGAAATTGAGCTAACGACATTTTATCTACCACTTTGCCTTCTTTTGCTTTGATAAACATACCATCGCGTAAGATACCTGCGTTATTAATTAACACGCCGATATGGCCAAAGTCTTTGTTAATAGTGTTGAACGTTGCTACCACAGCATCTTCATCTGTAACATTAGCAGCATACGCCATAACTTTTGTACCATATTTAGCAAGCGCTGATACTGCAGTATCAAGAACGTCTTGTTGCATATCGATAAGGGCGATGTTCGCGCCAAGGGATGCAAATTTCTCGGCCATCGCAAAGCCTAAACCTTGCGCACCACCGGTAATTACGATGTTGTTGTTTTTAATTTCCACAACAATCTCCTACTTCGAGAATAATTTAAAAATAGCGCTAAAATCATCACTACCCGCACCTTGATGCTGAAGCATAGTGTATAGATTCTTCGCCATTGACCCCATTGGGGTAGATGAATTACTTTGCTGAGCCGCTTCCATAGCAAGACCTAAGTCTTTTGCCATCAAATCAACCATAAAGCCAGGTTTATAATCATTACTTGCTGGTGCTGTTTCCATTACACCAGGGCATGGGTTGTAAAGCTCAAGCGTCCAGTTACGGCCAGAGCTTGCAGTCATGATGTCACTTAACACTTTTGGATCAAGCCCGTTGTTAATGCCCATTTGTAGTGCTTCGCTAGTACCAGCCATTAAAATGCTTAGCAGCATGTTGTTACATATTTTTGCGACTTGGCCTGCACCAATATCACCAGCATGAAAGATGTTTTTACCCATATCTGCTAAAGCCAGTTTGGCTTTTTCAAAGTGGCTTTGCTCACCACCGACGATAAAGGTTAAAGTACCCGCTGTTGCACCTGCAACACCACCTGATACAGGTGCATCAACAAAATCAATGCCTTTTTGAGCAAGTTCGCTACCCACTTGACGCGCTGATTCTGCATCAATGGTTGAGCAGTCAATCACTAAAGTTTTGCTATCAAGTAAGTTGATAAGGCCTGTTTCGCCTAAATAAAGAGACTTAACGTGTTTGCTTGCTGGTAGCATACTGATAAAAATATCAGCGCCAATGGCACACTCAGCTGCATCGGTAGCAGCAATTGCACCTTTATCGGCAAGCTCACTGACCGCTGCTTTATTTAAGTCAAATACACGAACTGTATGACCTGCATTGACAAGGTTTGCCGCCATTGGGCCACCCATGTTGCCTAAACCAATAAATCCTATTGTTAATTTAGCCATTTGTTTACCCCTTCGACTTAAGATGACGTTAATGAGTTTAGTGGGTGAGATTGCTCATCCCAGCGTGCTGTAAAGAAGCTATCTACAACTGCTTCGTCGATATCGCTAAGCGATTTAAACTGCCAGTTAGGTGCACCGTCTTTGTCGATTAATAGCGCACGAACCCCTTCTTGAAACTCGCCTACTTCGCCACAGCGTACTGACATACCTAGCTCCATTTTAAAGCACTGTGCTAACGTCATCTCTTTTGAATTAGCTAATTGACGTTCAACCAGCGCACAACTAAGCGGACAACCATGTGCTAATGACTTTTGCGCACGGGTAAGCCATTTGTCTTCAGTTTGTAAAGCTTGAATGTAGTCAATTTTTCCCTGCAATGAATCAAACTCAGCCAGCTTTTGAATAACCGCTAAGTTATCTTTTACATTGCCTTTAGGAACACGGCCTGAAATATTATCAATCGAGATTAAAATGTTAGTCAGCTTTTCGTGATTTAATGAGGCTGTTTTGCCCCATTTTTCAGCGGTGATAGCCGTTAAAATAGCGTCATATTTATCTGCTGTTGCATAGTGATCAGCAAGATTAACAAACAAGGCATCTTCAGCATTGATAGACGCCGCAGTTAACCCTAAGAATAGACCCACTTGCTCAGGCATTTTATGTAAGAAGTAACTGCCGCCAACATCTGGGTATAAACCAATGGTTAGCTCAGGCATTGCAATACGCGATGTTTCTGTTACCACTCGGTGACTTGCCCCAGCCATTAAGCCAAGGCCGCCACCCATAACAATGCCATTACCCCAAAGTAATATTGGCTTTTTATAACAGTGAATTAGGTAGTCTAATTTGTACTCAAGGGTAAAAAAGTCTTCAATGTAGTTAGCAGGCTCACCTGTGCTCATTGCTTTATGCAGGCTTACTACATCGCCACCGGCACAAAATGCTTTTTCGCCAGCCCCTTTTAGCACGACCATGGCAACGGCGTCATCGTCAGCCCATTTTCTAAGCTGAGGCTCAAGCAGTTGGATCATGTCGTAATTTAAGGCATTTAACGATTTCGGCGCATTGAGTGTCGCAATTGCAATGAGGCCACTCTCGGCCTCTGCAGTTTCAAACACCACAGGCGCATCTTGATGATTTAGTAGTGTTAGGTTAGTCATTAGCCATTTACCCAATTTGCTTTACGCTTTTCTAAGAACGCATTCACGCCTTCTTTTTGGTCTTGCGTATCAAACAACTGAACAAATAGCTCACGCTCTAATGGCAACGCATGAGCCATAGGTTGTGTGCGACCTTTTTGAATAAGTTCTTTACATGCAGTCACAGCAACCGGGCTTTGTTCACCAACTTGGTTAGCAAGTTTCATTGCTGCAGCTAAACTTTCGCCAGCACCAACCACTTCTTCAACAAGGCCAATTTCGCGTGCTTTTTCAGCTTTTAGGCGCTCGCCACATAAGATCATGCGTTTTGCCCAACCTTCACCAACAAGCCATGCAAGGTTTTGCGTACCACCAGCACAAGGCAACAAGCCAACTTTCGCTTCAGGAAGTGCCATTTGAGCTTGCTCTTCAGCAATACGAATATCACACGCAAGAGCCACTTCTAGACCACCGCCCATGGCATAACCATTAATAGCCGCGATTGATACACCACGGAAATTAGTTAATGCTTCAAATGCATCACCAAACACTTTTGACATAGTGGCAGCAACGCCTTTGTCACCGCTGGCAAACACGTTTAAATCGGCACCTGCACTAAAGAACTTTTCACCTTGACCTGTAATCACTAATGCATAGACATTTTTGTTAGCATTTAGCTCGGTCACAGTGTCTTTAAGCGCGGTTAATGTATCTTGTGTCCAGGTATTCGCTGGCGGGTTATTCATAGTTAAAACCGCTACGTTACCTTCAATATTTAAATCAATCGATGGATTAGACATAGGTTACTCCTTATAGAATGTCGCCAGCTGACTCAGCTAAGATACGACGTGCGATAATCACACGCATGATTTCGTTTGTGCCTTCAAGAATTTGATGCACACGTACGTCTCTGAAATGACGCTCTAATGGGTATTCTTTGATGTAACCATAACCACCATGAATTTGTAGTGCGTCGTCACATACTTTAAAACCAACATCTGTAGCAAAACGTTTTGCCATCGCGCAGTAAGTGGTTTTTTCGCTGTCACCGGTATCTAGTTTAAATGCGGCTAAGCGCACCATTTGACGAGCTGCAACAAGCTCGGTGTTCATGTCGGCAATTTTAAATTGCAGTGCTTGGAAAGCAGCTAATGGCTTACCAAATTGCTCACGTTCTTTTAAGTATTCGCGCGCAGTATTAAGAGCTGCTTGTGCTGTACCTAATGAACAGGTAGCAATATTAATTCGGCCACCATCTAGGCCTTGCATTGCAAACTTAAAGCCTTCGCCTTCTTGGCCTAGTAAGTTAGACGCAGGAATTCTGACACCTTCAAAGCTAATTAAACGTGTTGGCTGTGCATTCCAGCCCATTTTTTCTTCAGCTTTACCGTACTCAATACCTGCTGCGTCAGCAGGCACAACAAATGCCGAAATACCGGCTGCGCCTTCACCACCAGTGCGCGCCATAACTACAAGTAAATCAGTTTCACCAGCACCCGAGATAAACATTTTAGAGCCTGAGATCACATACTCATCGCCCTCTTTTACCGCTTTAGTTTTTAGTGATGCTGCATCAGAGCCAGAGCCAGGCTCTGTTAAGCAGTAAGAAGCAAGTAACTCACCCATGACTAATTGCTCACAGTACTGAGCTTTAACATCTTCAGTACCAAAGCTTGCAATCATCCAGGTTGCCATATTATGAATTGTCAACATAGCGGTGGTTGCTGTACAACCCATTGCAAGCTGTTCAAAGATAATGCTTGAATCTAAGCGAGATAAACCTAAGCCGCCCGCTTCTTCTGGGGTATATAAACCACAAAAGCCAAGCTCACCGGCTGCTTTAATGGTGTCTTTAGGGAAAATGTGTTCTTGGTCCCACTTAGCAGCATGTGGAGCAAGTTCAGACTCTGCAAACTGACGGGCTGTTTCAGCAAACGCTTGCTGATCTTCGGTTAAATTAAAGTCCATAGTAGACCTCTATTTTGTTGTCTTATTCTTGTGTGAATAACGATTGTTGTCGTTTAAATGTGTGTTCTTTGAGCGAGCATGTGCTCGCTCAGCAGTAAATTAATTACGGCTTATTTAAGGTTGATACTCATGTTCGGACCTGAGGCGATATCATCCTCGAACCAACGTGAAGTAATTGTTTTCGTTTCTGTGTAAAAACGAATACCTTGCTTACCATAGGTGTGTTGGTCACCGTAGAATGAGCCTTTCCAACCTGTGAATGAGAAAAACGGTAGTGGCACAGGAATTGGCACATTGATACCAACTTGACCTACTTCGATTTCATGTTGGAATTTACGTGCAGCTGCTCCACTTGATGTGAATAACGAAGTACCGTTACCGTAAGGCGAGTTATTGATAAGCTCAATCGCCTCTTCAAGAGTATCTACAAACATACAAGCCAGTACAGGACCAAAGATCTCTTCTTTGTATAAATCCATCTCGGTTGTTACATCAGTAAATAGCGTTGGACCAACCCAGTTACCTTGCTCGTAACCTTCAACAGTAAAGTCAGAGCCATCAATTAAGCACGTTGCACCTTGTTCTTTACCACTTGCGATAAGTGATAAAATACGATCTTTAGCTGCTTTTGATGTTTGTGGGCCGTAAGCCGCGTTAGCATCATCCCATACACCAGGGCGTACGTTTTCAAAGCCTGCTTTAATTTCATCAACCCAGTCTTTTGCTTGACCAACGAATACAGCAACCGAAATACCCATACAGCGCTGACCTGCAGCACCTACAGACGCACCTACAAGGTTGTTTACAACATGCGATTTACTTGCATCAGGCATAATAACCATGTGGTTTTTTGCACCTACACAAGCTTGCACGCGTTTAAGGTTTGCTGTGCCTTTTGAATAGATGTATTCACCTACACCACACGAACCAACAAATGAAATAGCACGTACTGCTGGATCTTCTAATAAACGGTCAACTTGTGGTTTTGTACCATGAACAACTTGTAACACCCCTTTTGGTGCACCTGCTTCAACAAATAGTTCAGCTAAACGCATTGGTGTTAGTGGATCTTGCTCTGAAGGTTTCAAAATAAAGGTGTTACCACACACAATAGCCAGTGGGAACATCCATAATGGGATCATCGCAGGGAAGTTAAATGGCGTAATACCCGCACATACACCTAGTGGCTGCATGTAAGAATAAGTATCGATTTTACGCGCTACGTTTTCCATTGTTTCGCCCATCATTAATGATGGTGCATTGGCTGCTTGCTCAACAACTTCAATACCACGCCAAACATCACCTTTGGCGTCTTCAAATGTTTTACCCAGCTCATGACAAATGATCGTCGCAAGCTCATCATGGTTTTCTTTTAGTAGTGCTGCGTATTTCATCATAATGCGCGCACGTTCAGAAATTGGCACTTCTTTCCATGTTTTAAATGTTTCTTTTGCAGAGGCAATGGCTGCATCCATTTCAGCATCTGTTGCACACGGAACTTGAGCTAACACTTCTTGGTTTGCAGGATTGATAACATCAATCAGCTGCGATGAACTTGATTGGGTAAATTCGCCGTTGATAAATAAAGGTACTTGGTGCATGAGGCACTCCTCCCCAGTGGGTATAAAGAGGCCGCAACATGATAGTTTTTAAAATACGTTGCGGCTGTGAGAGATTAAAATTCTAAAGCGATTAAAGAGCTTCAACTGCCATAGCAACAGCTTCACCACCACCGATACACAATGAGGCAACACCTTTGCTAAGACCACGATTCTTTAATGCATGAATTAAGGTAACTAAGATACGCGCGCCGCTTGCACCGATTGGGTGACCAAGTGCACAAGCACCGCCGTTTACGTTTACTTTGCTTTCATCAAGTTTTAACTCGTTAATTGCAAGCATAGTCACCATGGCAAACGCTTCGTTGATTTCCCATAAATCAACATCATTAATAGACCAACCGGCTTTTTCTAAAAGCGATTGCATCGCGCCAACTGGTGCTAAAGTAAATTCGCTTGGTGCTTGAGAATGTGTGCTGTGAGCAACAATACGGCAAAGTGGTGTTAAACCTTGTGCTTTAGCATCAGATTCACGCATTAACACAAGCGCTGCTGCACCATCAGAAATTGATGACGAGTTTGCAGCTGTAATAGTGCCGTCTTTTTTGAATGCAGGACGTAAACCTGGGATTTTATCAGGACGTGCATTGCCTGGTTGCTCATCAATCGCAACGGTCACATCACCTTTGCGTGTAGAAATAGTGTGCGCGGCAATCTCGTTTGCAAATGCACCTGTCTCAATCGCACTATTTGCTTTAGTCAGTGAGCTAAGTGCAAAGTTATCCATTTGTTCACGACCAATTGAATACTGATCGGCAGTGTCTTGTGCAAAACAACCCATTGCTTTGTTGTCGTAAGCATCTTCAAGGCCATCACACATCATGTGATCTTTTACTTCGCCATGGCCCATACGCATACCTGAACGTGCATTTGGTAACATATAAGGGGCATTACTCATGCTTTCCATGCCACCAGCAACCGCTGAGTTGATAGAGCCTGATTTAATTAAGTCATGGGCAAACATTGCAGCTTTTAAGCCAGAGCCACATACTTTATTGATTGTTGTAGCGCCAGTACCTTGATTAAGACCCGCTTTTAACATTGCTTGGCGTGCAGGTGCTTGACCAAGACCAGCTGGTAATACACAGCCCATAATCACTTCATCAATCTTATCGGCAGATAAACCGGCTTGCTCTAAGCTACTTTTAATAGCTGTAGCACCTAAATCAGTTGCGTGTGCACCACTTAGTGCGCCCATAAAACCACCCATAGGGGTACGTTTTGCGGCAACAATAACAACGGCTTCAGTAGTCATAATTGGCTCCATGTAAGTGGTTATCATCATGTGTTCAAATCATGTGTAACCAAACAGTTAATTTGTTATAGTTTAATTTCGATTTAATTCAGCATACATAATATTTACGTTTACGCCAACGTAAATCTAAAATCAACATTTTTGCGGCCGGTAAAACTGTAAACTTATCTGTATTTTGTTGTATGAAAAATCGAACATCTGCTTACAAGGCTAGATAAATAAAGCTTTTCAACAAATCCAACCAGTTATCTTTATAAGTCTAAAGTATAACTCCCAAATCCCCCTTTACCTTTACGTAAACTTCACTTATATTGGTGTTATTCGAATGAGGTAAATAAATCATGAAACAAGACAATCAAACAAACTTTGAAAGCGCAGCAGTTGAACCTGCTAGCAATGAGCAAACGTTTAGTATCAGCGAACTAGCAAAAGAATTTGATATAACGACCCGCTCTATCCGCTTTTATGAAGACCAAGGCTTGATCTCACCTGATCGCAATGGTCAAACCCGTATTTATTCAAAACGCGACAAAGTAAGATTAAAACTTATTCTACGCGGTAAACGCTTAGGTTTTACCTTGGCTGAAACGGGTCGTTTGTTTGAACTGTACGATGCAGACAAATCAAGCGCTAAGCAGCTAGTCACTATGCTTGACCTTATCGCAGAGAAAAAAGCGGACCTAAGCCAACAAATGGACGACATTAAAGTTGTACTAATGGAATTGGTTACAGCAGAACGCCGCTGTCGTGAAACCCTTAATAATTTAGACGAATAACCTGACAACAATCTCGTCAACAGACTCTCACAGGAACACACATTATGAGCACTATTTCACTTTATAAAGAAATGAACTTCGGACTTGGCGAAACAGCAGACATGATCCGCGATCATGTAAATAGCTTTGCTAGCCAAGAAATTGCCCCACTTGCAGAACAAACAGATGTAGACAATGCCTTCCCTAATCAACTTTGGCCACAGCTTGGCGAAATGGGTTTATTAGGTATGACAGTACCTGAAGAATTTGGCGGTGCTGGCCTTGGCTACCTTGAACATGTTATTGCAATGGAAGAAATTAGCCGTGCAAGTGCATCGATTGGTTTAAGTTATGGTGCTCATTCAAATTTATGTGTTAACCAAATTAACCGTAATGGGTCTCAGGCTCAAAAAGAGAAATACCTACCTAAGCTTATCAGCGGTGAACACATTGGTGCCCTTGCGATGAGTGAGCCAAATGCGGGTTCTGATGTTGTATCAATGAAATTAAAAGCTGAGAAAAAAGGCGATGTATTTGTACTTAACGGTAACAAAATGTGGATCACTAATGGTCCAGATGCCGATACCTTTGTTATCTACGCAAAAACAGATTTAAATGCCGGCCCTAAGGGCATAACAGCGTTCATCGTAGAACGTAACACGCCAGGATTCTCTACTGCACAAAAGCTAGACAAACTTGGTATGCGTGGCTCTAACACCTGTGAATTAGTGTTCGAGAACTGCGAAGTACCAGCAGAAAACATTCTAGGTAACTTAAACGAAGGCGTAAAAGTACTTATGAGTGGCCTTGATTATGAGCGTGTTGTTTTAGCTGCAGGCCCGCTTGGTATTATGCAAGCATGTATGGACATTGTGGTTCCTTATATTCATGAGCGTAAACAATTTGATAGCCCAATTGGTCAATTCCAACTTATTCAAGGCAAAATTGCTGACATGTACACGCAAATGAATGCAGCTCGTTCATACGTTTACACGGTAGCTCGTGCATGTGACCGCGGCGAGACAACGCGTAAAGATGCCGCTGGCGCTATTTTATATGCAGCAGAGCTTGCAACTAAGATGGCCCTAGATGCTATCCAAATCTTAGGTGGTAATGGTTATATCAACGAATATGCGACTGGTCGCTTATTACGTGATGCAAAACTATATGAAATTGGCGCAGGTACTTCAGAAATCCGCCGCATGCTAATTGGTCGCGAATTATTCACTGAAAGCCGATAGGACCTTGTTATGACGATTTTAAAATCGAGTGTAAATCCACACGATCCGCAATTTTTGCAAAATCACGACAACATGGCAGCGCTCGTAAGTGATTTACGTGAAAAAGTCGCTGATATCCGTTTAGGTGGAGGCCCTGCCCTGATTGAGCGCCACCAAGGCCGTGGTAAGTTATTTGTTCGTGACCGTATTGAAAAGCTACTTGATGAAGGCTCGCCATTTTTAGAGATTTCTCAATTTGCTGCCTTTGGTGTGTATGAACAAGCTATTCCTTGTGCCGGTGTTGTGGCTGGTATTGGTCGTGTGAAAGGCGTTGAATGTATGATCATCGCCAATGATGCAACTGTAAAAGGCGGCACATACTTTCCACTAACGGTAAAAAAACACCTACGTGCTCAAGATATCGCAGAACGTTGTCATTTACCGTGTATTTATTTAGTTGATTCAGGCGGTGCAAACCTGCCTGAACAAGATGATGTATTTCCAGATAAATTACACTTTGGCCGTATTTTCTATAATCAGGCTCGTATGTCTGGTAAAGGCATTCCACAAATTGCAGTCGTAATGGGTTTATGTACCGCAGGTGGTGCTTATGTACCAGCGATGGCTGATGAAAGTATTATCGTAAAAGAGCAAGGCACAATTTTCTTAGCTGGTCCGCCACTGGTTAAAGCAGCTACGGGTGAAGAAGTGAGTGCTGAAGAGCTAGGTGGTGCTGATGTTCACTGTAAAACATCCGGTGTTGCAGACCACTATGCTGAAAACGATGCCCATGCACTTTCTATCGCTCGCCAATGTATTGAACGAATTAATTATCAGCGCCCTACTGCACCATTACTTGATGATGTTAAACCGCCGCGTTACGACATTAACGAAATTTACGGCATTGTGGGTACTGACCTTAAAAAGCCATTTGATGTACGCGAAGTAATTGCTCGTGTTGTTGATGATTCATCATTTGATGAATTTAAACGCTACTTTGGCGAAACCTTAGTAACCGGCTTTGCAAAAATCTTTGGTCACCCTGTAGGTATTGTTGCTAACAACGGCATTTTATTTAGTGAATCTGCGCAAAAAGGCGCGCACTTTATACAACTGTGTGCACAACGCAAAATCCCATTGGTGTTTTTACAAAACATTACTGGCTTTATGGTTGGTAAAAAATACGAAGCTGAAGGCATCGCCAAACATGGTGCGAAGATGGTAACCGCTGTGTCATGTGCTGATGTGCCAAAATTCACCGTGTTAATTGGTGGCTCGTATGGTGCAGGTAACTACGGTATGTGTGGCCGCGCGTTTGAACCTACCATGATGTGGATGTGGCCAAATGCCCGTATCTCTGTAATGGGTGGTGAACAAGCGGCTGGCGTTCTTGCACAAGTTAAACAAGATGGTTTAGCCCGTAAAGGCGAAAGCATGACTGATGAGCAGGTCAGTGAGTTTAAAAAGCCAATTATCGAGCAATACGAAAAACAAGGTCATCCATATTACGCCAGTGCCCGCCTTTGGGATGATGGCATTATCGATCCTGCTGATACTCGCAATGTATTAGGGCTTGCCTTAAGTGCAGCTAAAAATGCACCAGAGCGCGATTCTCAGTTCGGCGTATTTAGAATGTAATGGAGGCCTTATGTCAGTAACACTCGAAATAACAAAATCAAATGTGGCTGTACTGGTACTAAGTCGCCCAGAAAAACACAATGCATTTAACGAAGAAGTCATCAGTGAGCTGATCCGTTTAATTGAACACGCAAATAGCTGTGATGTACGCGCACTGGTTTTAAAAACCGAAGGTAAGCACTTCTCTGCTGGCGCTGATTTAAACTGGATGAAGTCGATGGCTGGCAATGACTTTGCAGAAAACTTAGCGGATTCTATGCAGCTAGCAAAACTTATGAAAGTTCTTGCTACAAGCCCACATCCAACAATTTGTGCCGTACAAGGTGCTGCATTTGGCGGTGCATTAGGCTTAATTGCGTGTTGTGATATCGCAATTTGCCAAGACGATGCACAGTTTTGTTTAAGTGAAGTAAAGCTGGGTCTTATTCCTGCTGTTATCAGCCCTTATGTCATTAAAGCCATTGGTGAACGCGCTGCACGTCGTTATTTTTTAACGGCAGAGATTTTTGACGCGCATACTGCTAAGCAACTGGGTTTAATTCACCAGATCACCGGCGATTTACAAACAGCGCTCGATAAACACTTACAAAACCTTGTCAACAATGGTCCTGTTGCTGTTAAAGCAGCGAAGCAGCTAATCAATGATGTCGC
The DNA here is from genome assembly GCF_022398475.1 of Pseudoalteromonas shioyasakiensis. Lineage (GTDB taxonomy): Bacteria > Pseudomonadota > Gammaproteobacteria > Enterobacterales > Alteromonadaceae > Pseudoalteromonas. Next base: position 19,462 of record NZ_JAKEVM010000048.1, read on the forward strand.
TGGCAACGTAATAGATGATGCGCTAATTGAGTTAACCGCTGAGCGCATTGCGCGGATTCGTGTATCTGAAGAAGGCCAAGAAGGCCTAACTGCATTTTTTGAAAAACGTGCCCCTAACTGGCAGAAATAGGAACCATTATGACAACAAAATCATTGAAAAAAATTCTCGTTGCCAACCGTGGTGAAATTGCCTGCCGAGTTATGCGTACAGCAAAGCAAATGGGCTTAACAACGGTTGCAGTTTACTCAGATGCCGATAAACATGCTCAACACGTAAAGCTTGCTGATGAGGCGTATCATATTGGTCCTGCGCCAAGTAAAGACTCATACTTAGTGGCAGACAAAATCATCGATGTGGCAAAACAAGCTGGTGTTGATTGTATTCACCCTGGCTATGGTTTTTTATCTGAGAACTGTGACTTTGCCCTCGCGTGTGAGAAAAATGATATCGCCTTTATAGGCCCGCCAGCATCAAGCATTGAAGCCATGGGCTCAAAAACCCGCGCTAAAGAAATTATGCACCAAGCAAATGTACCTTTAGTGCCTGGTTACTATGGTGACAATCAAGATACTGAGTTCTTACAAGCCGAAGCTGAAAAAATTGGTTACCCGGTACTGATTAAAGCGGCTTTTGGTGGCGGTGGTAAAGGTATGCGAGTTGTAGAACACGCAAAAGATTTTATCAGTGCACTTGAAGGCGCAAAACGTGAAGCAAAAGCCGGTTTTGGTAACGATTTAGTACTGTTAGAGCGCTATGTCACTAAACCTCGCCATGTTGAAGTACAAGTATTTGCTGATAGCCACGGTAACTGTGTGTACTTAGGCGACCGTGACTGCTCTTTACAGCGTCGTCACCAAAAAGTAATTGAAGAAGCCCCTGCTCCGGGTCTATCTGATGCGCTTCGCAAAGAAATGGGTGAAGCAGCAGTACGTTGTGCCCAAGCGATTAACTATCGCGGTGCAGGTACGGTTGAGTTTTTATTATGCGGTGATGAATTCTTCTTCATGGAAATGAACACCCGTTTACAAGTAGAGCACCCTGTAACAGAAATGGTAACCGGTGTTGATTTGGTGAATTGGCAAATCAATATTGCGGCAGGTGAAGTTTTACCACTTAGCCAAGCAGATATTCAGCTACAAGGTCACAGCTTTGAAGCGCGTATTTATGCTGAAGATCCAAGTAATGACTTTATTCCGTGTTCTGGTCACATTGATGCCCTATTTACACCGAACGAATCTGAGTTTGTACGAATAGATACAGGGATTGCTGCGGGTGATGAAATTAGCCCGTTCTACGACCCTATGATTGCTAAATTAATTGTTCATGACGATAACCGTGAGGCAGCGCTTGGGCGTTTATCAAAAGCACTAGAGCAATTCCACCTAGCAGGTTTTAGCTGCAACGTTAATTTCTTACATAATCTTGCTAACCACCCTACTTTTCAAGCAGGTGCACCCGATACGCACTTTATTGAAGACCAAGGTGAGCGCCTTGTTGCTAAAAACGCGCAACACTCTGTTATTGCAACCGTTGTGGCAGCCTATGCGTATGCACACCAACTAAAAGGTGAAAGCAGCAGCCCATGGCAACAATTAACAGGCTTTATGCTAAACAGTGACGCTAAAACAACAATTCCGTTTGTGGATCTAAAGGTTCATGCTGTTAAGACCTCAGATGGCTTTAAAATCAGCCTAGATGGAGTTGACTATACAACCTCGGGCAAGGTTGAAAATGGCCTTGCAAACCTAGTCGTTAATGGCGAAAAAGTTGTAGCTCATATTAATCAAACAGACTCTCACATCACAGTGATGTACAAAGCACAACAAACGGTGCTAGAACTGATTGATAAACACTATATTAGTGAACACGAAAGTGATGCATTGCCACTCGCTGCACCACTCAATGGTACTGTTGTTAAACATTTAGTTGAGGTAGGTACTACTGTCGCTAAAGGTGACGCTGTTGTCATCATTGAAGCGATGAAAATGGAATACACCCTTAATGCCCCGCATGATGGTGTATTAACGAGCTATTGCTTTGCTGAAGGTGAACTGGTGAGTCACGGTGATATGCTCGCGATTGTTGAAGAGCCGGAGGCGTAATGGCACAGTTTCCTGATTTTGTTCGCATTGTAGAAGTTGGCGCCAGAGACGGTTTGCAAAATGAAGCCGCCGTTAGCACGCAAGATAAAGTCGCTCTTATCAACGCCCTTGCAGATGCTGGGCTTAAAGATATTGAAGCAGGCGCCTTTGTGTCACCTAAATGGGTGCCACAAATGGCTGACTCAAGCGATGTAATTAGCGCGTTAAATTTGCCTAATGTTAACTTAAGTGCCCTCACCCCGAATTTACGGGGTGCAGAGGCGGCAAAACAAGTCGGCATACAAGAATTTGCAATCTTTACAGCAGCAAGTGAAGCGTTTTGTCAAAAGAACATTAACTGCTCTATTGATGAAAGTATTGACCGCTTTAAAGATGTAATGGATTTTGCCAAAGCGAATAACATTCGTGTTAGAGGTTATGTTAGCTGCGTTATGGGTTGTCCATATCAAGGTGATGTCGACTACAATGATGTATTAAAAGTATCAGAGCGATTATTAGAGCTTGGTTGTTACGAAATTAGCCTTGGCGACACCATTGGTGTAGGTACGGCGAAAAAAGTCGATGAGTTATTAGATTTACTCTTGCAACATATTGATAAATCAAAACTCGCTGTACATTTTCACGACACTTACGGACAAGCGCTCACAAATATTTACACCGCCCTAACACGCGGTATAGCAACGGTTGATAGTGCTGTTGCAGGCCTTGGTGGCTGCCCTTATGCCAAAGGTGCGTCAGGAAATGTTGCCACTGAAGATGTAGTTTACTTACTACAAGGGCTTGGCATAGAGCATGGAATTGATTTAGAAAGACTGGCGAAAGCTGGTTGGGCTATTTGCAGTGCACTAAATAAACAACCTGTCAGCAAGGTATCACTTGCTCTAAAGAACACTCAGAATAATTAAGGAGTAGGCTCATGGCCGGTTTCGATAAAGTGGTTTCAAGTTATGAAGCTGCAATGGAAGGTTTAAAAGATGGCGATACTATTATCGCTGGTGGCTTTGGCTTGTGTGGTATTCCTGAAGGACTTATCAGTGAAATTAAGCGTAAACAGACTAAAAATCTAACCGTTGTTTCGAACAACTGCGGTGTTGATGATTTTGGTTTAGGGGTTTTACTTCATGATAAGCAAATTAAAAAAATCATCGCTTCTTATGTAGGTGAAAATGCGCTATTCGAAAAACAACTACTCGATGGCGAAATTGATGTTGTTTTAACACCACAAGGGACACTCGCTGAGAAGATGCGCGCTGGTGGTGCGGGTATTCCTGCGTTTTATACAGCTACAGGTTACGGTACTCCTGTTGCCGAAGGTAAAGAAGTCAAAGAATTTGATGGTCGCCCATATATCTTAGAAGAGTCAATTACAGGTGAGTTTGCTATTGTTAAAGCATGGAAAGCTGACCGCTACGGTAATCTTGTATTTCGCCACACAGCAATGAACTTCAACCCGATGGCCGCGACAGCAGGTAAAATTACTGTTGCTGAAGTTGAAGAAATTGTTGAGCCAGGTGAACTTGAACCAAGCCAAATTCATACCCCAGGTATTTATGTTAATCGCGTGATCAAAGGCGACTTTGAAAAACGCATTGAACGTGTAACAACTCGCGATTAAGGAGCAATAAAATGGCATTATCACGTGAACAAGTTGCAATGCGTGTTGCACAAGAACTACAAGATGGCTATTACGTAAACCTAGGTATTGGTATCCCTACTCTGGTGGCTAACTATGTACCTGACGGTATCGAAGTTATGTTGCAGTCTGAAAATGGCTTATTAGGTATGGGTGCGTACCCAACTAAAGACCAAGTTGATGCAGATATGATCAACGCGGGTAAAGAAACCGTGACAGCAGCCACAGGTGCAGCAATATTTAATAGTGCAGATAGTTTTGCCATGATACGGGGTGGTCATGTAGACTTAACAGTATTAGGTGCATTTGAAGTTGACCAGAACGGTAACATCGCATCGTGGATGATCCCAAAAAAGCTAATTAAAGGCATGGGTGGCGCGATGGACCTCGTTGCTGGCGCGAAGAATATTATTGTTACGATGACTCATGCAAGCAAGCATGGCGACTCTAAGTTATTAGAAAGTTGCACTTTACCGCTAACTGGGGTTAACTGTGTAAAGAAAATCGTAACTGATTTAGCCGTATTAGAAGTTAAAGACGGCGCATTTCATCTAATCGAACGCGCTCCAGGCGTGTCGGTAGATGAAATTATTAGCAAAACGGCAGGCAAATTGCTTGTTGAAGGTGATGTTCCAGAGATGGCTTTTTAAGCCACTCACATCCCATGTACCGACCTCATTCCCAGTGCCAATGGCGCTGAGTTACCCAAAATCCCTCGCAAGAGGGATTTTTTTTATCTAAAGTCAGCCTTTCGCCGCACCATTTTGTCACATAAATAGTATAAAATGCCCTGCTTTAGTGAATTGGCAGTATCTAATACTGAGACTATGACGAAATAGCTAAAACTGCTAAGATCACTTTTATACTAAACATTTGCCTAAACATAGATTAAACGAGCGATTCACGATTGTTTTTTATACAATATGGCAAGAGTTAGCTATATTCATTCTTTACTCTCTATTTTTTTACATTTTGGGATAATAATTGCTTAGCAGTTAATTAACTAACAAGCGCTATTGAGACTTACTGAAATTAACTATGCAAACACCTATTCGTGGCCTACGCTCATTTTGTTTTGCTGCACGCACCCTTAGCTTTAAAGATGCTGCAAACCAACTTTACCTTACACCGTCTGCCGTAAGCCATCAGATCAAACAATTAGAAGAACAATTGGGTATTGAACTATTTGAACGTCAAACCCGCTCTATCCGCCTAACTGCTGCGGGGAAGAATTTTTATGACTCTGTATCACCGCTGATCAAAGCGCTAGAAAAAACCATCAATGAATTTAGTCAGTTACAAGAAAACGTAACGATCAGTATTACGCTACCTGAGTTTTTTGCCAGTGAGCTTTTAATGCCAAAACTGAGCGAATGGACCAGTGAGCACCCAAATACAAACTTACAGCTTAATACCTTAAAAACGCGTAAAGAGCTGACTAAGCAAAGCGATTTGTCGATTGTATTATCTTCATCTAAACCGCACGAAGGCGTTGTACATGAGCTATTTTCGCTATCGTATACACCAGCTTGCAATAAAGAAAACTGGCAAGCATGGCAAGAAAACCCGTTTCAGGCATTAAATGAAGTACCTCTTATACTTCATAAAGCGCGTCCTTGGGCTTGGCACCAATGGGCAGAGCATGCTGGTATTGAAGACTTTGCACCAAAGCAAATTATTCAAGTTGATAGTATGTTTGGTGTGGCACGTGCCGCGCAACAGGGTATGGGTATTGCCCTAATCCCCTTACCTATCAGTCAGACTTGGTTTGATGAGCAGTGGTTATTTAATTTCACCGATATGCCATTAAAAACGAAAGATAAATATTACTTAGTGCAACACGATCCTAGCGAAACTAATGCACAATTAGAGCTATTTATAAAATGGATGATTGATACTTTTAAACATCTAAAATAATAGATAAAAGACCCTCAATTATGTTGAGGGTCTTTTATTGCTAATTTAACTTTTCGCCTTGGTTATTAAAATACTCACTTTGTTTTCACCTATTTCGAAAGACGCCTGTTTACCATATTCCACAATAAAAGAAGGTGTAAAATAGCTGCCAGCGAGTGTGATTGATGTTTCTACAGCCGCCGTATTCTCTTTTTGTGGTGTAACTTTAACTTCATAGCTAAACCCCTCACCTATAGAGATGGTTGCAGGTTGTTTTTCTTCCACCAGCATTACTGGCGATGCTAGAAGCTCATTCGCTCTATAAACAGCAGTTTCAACTTGAAAACTATCAGCTGCGAAACAGTTCGATGATGCTAGTAATACCCCAGCTACTAAACCTAACTGTTTGTTCATATTTATTTCCTTATCTTATTTATAGAGTTTATCCGTAATTAATATCAGTTAGTACGTTTATTTGATACACGGAAATTTCTGAATGTTAACTACCTCTATCAAAGCTCTCGATAATACACATCAATGGTATGTGATATAGCTTCATAGCTGTTATTTTCGTGTTTAAAACACGCTTTTCTTAGTTCCTTCTCTTCGTAGTTTTTACCTGCTACTACGACTTGATCTAAAGTTTGAGAACTTGCACAGAATTGCTGTTTTGAAATTGTTTCTATTATAACTGATTCAGCTTTTGAGCGCGGTAATGAACTAGGGTTAGGATTTTGCTTCATGCCTTCAAGTAACTGAGCTTTAGTAACAGGTACAGTATCTGACCCTATGCCTGGAATATGCAATGTTTGTCTAATCGTATAGTTTTTACTTAATAATGGCGTAAACAAAGATACATCATTGCTCAAATAAGCCTGCTCAAAATTAAGATAAACAGCGACTTTATCTTCAGCTGCATTGGCAATAACAGGTCCTAAAAGTAACAACGCAAATATCAGTTTCATGGTTATACGCTTATTCTAAATAAATTAAGTCATCAACTATACATACCATCATAAAGTACCGATTTTATTTTTAATTAACAACAATTTGTTTGTTTTGCGTACTCTGCCTCTTTATTTTTCTTTATCGTAAACATTAGCTATTTAAACCCCGTGTCTACTTTATCGGGGTCAGATCACAGACCTGACAGCTATAAGACTAACTCACTACATTAGACTAAAGTCTATAGGTTAAATTTCTTCATCTATTAGGTCATTTTTTATCGTTTGTTGAATTTGCTCTATTCAATTAAAGTTCATTTGTCGGCGATTGATACCGATTCAAATAGAGGAAAAGATTATGTTTAGTACACTTATGAAACGCGTTGCACTTAGCTCTTTATTAACTTGTTCAGCTATGGCAGTGGCTGATCAGAGTGACTACAAATTGATGGTAATTGACCAATCTATCACTGCTGATGTTGCAGATAACCGTCAATACGAACAAGCATTTAATGACTGTGCTTTGAGTGTTAAAGAGAAAAAATTCTCTGAAGCTGAAACATTATGCTCAAAAGCAATCAGCTTACTTAGTACGAGTAAAGTACCTAGCTATAAACGTCGCGAACTAACGTCATTTACGTTAAGTAACCGTGGTGTTGCACGCATCATGTCTGAAAACGACACTGCTGCATTGTCAGACTTTTACGAAGCAGTACAAATTTCAGGTAACGAGTTAGTTGAGCACAACTTAACTCGTGCGAAAAAGAACTTAGCTTTATAAGTTCTCACAGAATTGTGTTGTCTCAAAACCCAGCTTAGGCTGGGTTTTGTCGTTTAGGTGTTTAGTTTTTTAGCCTTCCGCTTTTATTAATAAATCAAGCTCTTTTAGTAATAAGCTCTCTACTGTCTGTTTATCCATTTTAGCCAATTGCTCTAAGCTGTAATTTTTGCCAATTTCTTTAGCTAAAATAAATCCTAGGTAATAACCTCTTCGGTATGGCAGCTTTGTCTCGTCCTTTGCGAAGTTGAAAAATGAAGAATATATTTCAGGTTTTTTTGAATAAAACTTTTTCTTGAGGTCAACGAGAGAATCGAGCTGTCTTGAGCGAATCTTTTTCACCAGATTGCTAGGTATGTTTAGCATCAATTCATCATCACTGGCTGACGGAGTTAATTTATATGAAACGTAAGTAGCTAACCCCTCAGTCCAAATAGAGCACCATAGCTCATCCTTACATTGAAATAATTTTTCATGGTAAACATGAAATAACTCGTGATGAAAAAATGGCGTATCGTTTTTCCAAGTATGATACTTGGCCATAAGATCTACGCCGAACATTAAGTAAGACTTACCATTTAACTCTCGCGTTGCCCCATTGAACCTTCCTAACGAGTGTAGTATGTAAATGGGGGTTTCAGATTTGAAATCAGGGAAAGTAGCAATAAATGATTCCATACTGCTGTTTAAATCTTTTGATAAATACTTATTTTTTGAGTGATAAACCTCTTCAATTGCACTAAAACCCGCAATAGCTTTTAAAAAGCTTTTATCACTATAAAAAGGTGCAAATTGAGAGGTGAAATGTTGAGAAAACTGCTCTGCTCTATTTTCTGCAGTCAACGTATTGCTTGACTGATATAAAGTATAAAAATCATCTGCGAGATTAATGACTTCGAAATCAGCTGACTGGTTGTTAGCAAGCGTCTTAAATGAAAGCACTCCAGATATGAGAC
>NZ_JAKEVM010000049.1 GCF_022398475.1 Pseudoalteromonas shioyasakiensis
AAATAAGACATCTTCTTTATTAAACCATTTAACGCAAAACGCGAGTAATGCACCTGCCACAATCACTGTCGCTAAGAAAATTAAACCCACGAGTGTGTAATCAACTGTACCTTTAATAATTTCTTTGATTGCCAAAGCTACATTTGTAACAGGAATAAAAGCAGTTTTGCTCGTCAGTTCAACATTTGGCATCAAGGCAACCATAATTGGGAAAATAACACCCATGCTAAGTGGTGCCATGTAGTTTTGCGCTTCTTTAAAGGTTCGCGCATAAATTGAAATAGCCAACGCTAATGATGAGAAGATTGCGGCAATAGGTAATAACAACACAAAAATCAGCCCTAAATCTAATACGGTTAAAGAGCTAAATGCGTTTTTAACAACTGCTAAATCTACAAATGCAATGGCCACTGATATCCATACACCCATACTGAGTACAGTAATGGTGGTTGTTGCAATAGAAGAAGCAAGTAAGGTTACAAACTTACCTAACACCAGCTGTGTACGGGTGATTGGTGTAAGTAGAAGGGTTTCGAGGGTACCGCGCTCTTTTTCCCCAGCTCCTAAATCAATCGCCGGATACGTTGCGCCCATCAATACCAGAGGAATAAGTAGATAAGGAATAAACCCACCTATTTTCTCGCCAAGATTTTCACGTTTATCTGCAGTGTCGACCTTCACAACTTTAATAGGCTCGATAATGGCAGCTTGTTGCTCTTCTGATACACCAAAGCTTAATAGTTTGTTTGTACGCAGCGTATCGCCATATTCTTTTGCCAGTTCTTTTACACGGTCAAATAGGAAGTTAATTGCTTTTGCGTCGTTATACACAACTTGCCATTCGCTTTGCTTTGCATCATCTAACGTTTGCTTAGCGTCTGACGGTAAATAGATACCCATGTCTATGGTGCCTGCTTTTACCGCTTTAGTGAGATCTTCTACCGTATTAAAGGTTTCGTCGCCTTTATATAAAGCAAAGCTCTTATGGTAAAACACCTTATCTGTAAAATCTTGCGCGTAATTGCCATTGATAATAGCGTAAGTATGGACCTCTTGTTCTGCCTCTAACGCCGCTTGTGAACTAATAAAGGCCATAACAGCAAATAAAAGTGGGAAGATAGCAACCGGTAGTGCAACAACGAATATCAATGTTTTACGGTCACGTAATAGCTCTTTTAATTCCTTTTTAAATACTTCAAACATCACGGCTCTCCGTTAAAATATTCATAAACGCTTGGTTTAATTCTTCACTTTGACCTGTTTGTTTAAACTCATCTAAGGTGCCATCAAAGCAACTAATTCCTTGGTTTATCACTGCAACACGGTCACAAAGTAAGGCAACTTCATCTAAATGGTGCGTTGAGAAAATAACTGGTGTGCCCTGCTCTTTAAGGCCGCGAATAAAGTTAATTACGGTTTGCGTAGTCATAATATCTAAACCAGTTGTCGGCTCATCAAGAATAACCACATCAGGATGATGAACAACAGCACGGGCAATATTGGCTTTTTGCTTCATACCTGTTGAAAGGTTTTCGGCGCGTTTATCAATAAAGCTGTGCATATCAAGTAAGGTGAATAGCTCATCACAACGAGCGGCTACCGCTTTTTTACTCATGCCATGTAAACGGGCAAAGTATTCAACGTTTTCTTTAACTGTTAAACGCCCATATAAGCCGGTACTACCTGACAGAAATCCAATTGATTTGCGGCCAACCAATGGCTTTTTAACGATATCGTGACCAGAGATGGTAATGCTGCCTTCATCTGGTTTTAAGGCTGTTGAAATCATTCTAAGGGTGGTTGTTTTACCGGCACCATTTGGGCCGAGTAAACCGAGTACTTCACCTTTGTTACATTGAAAGCTGACGTCTCTTACAGAATGAAAAAACTCTTTATCTTCACGGGGGTCTACGTTGTCCGTTTTATTTTTTTTATGATCTTTTGTTAGCTTAAACTTCTTTTTAAGCCCTGCCACTTCAATCATGTGCGTTTCCTTCGTTTCGGTCTAAAGTAATCAGTGTTACTGTAAAATTCTGGATCTTCATTATCAGTCCACCATCCTGGTACGCCTAACAAGGGTAAGGGTGATAAGTTTTTATTATCACGCAAACAATCATCAAGCTTTATCATCTCATAAAGACGTTGATCTAGATACGCATATTGCTCGCTTAAATCTTTACAAAATATGTCATCAGGAACAATTACAAATAATGCTTTACCCGTTAAACCAATATACGGCTGAGTGAGCATTTCGTAGTTAGCATGACCAAACATAAATGGCCTAATGCTTTTACCCCAATGTTCACGTTGTTCTACAAAGGCTTGCTGCCATTGGTGGTCGCGTAATTGCTGCTGCCAGCTTTGCTCAGTAATTGCCAGCACCACACCGCATTCGTCAAATAAAGTAAGCGCATTTCGGTGTTTACTACGCTCTTTTAGACCATGCAGTTTAATTTCTTCGATATGCTGATGATTAATCAGCGCTTTGGTTTTTGGAAATAAACACCAAATAAAGCCACCAAAAAGGTCATGCCAATTTTGTTGTCTTGTTGGTACTTGCCCTGTCTCAAATATGATTTGCTCATAATAACGGGTTTCATCAGCAAACTTTTCATCTTCAACAAAGGTTATGGGTTTGCCCTGTGTAGTTTTCGCATTTAGATATTGATTAAACCACTGGCAAGATGGCCAATCTGACAGTTTATCTAAATTAAATAGCGTCGCTAGGTCACTAAAAGCACCCGTTGTGAGGTATTGTGTTGACCATTGCTCGGGAGCAGTAAATCGTTTCATTGCTTATTTTTTAACTTCTTGATGTATTGTGGGTAGTTTACCGTAAAAACTGGTTCTCATTAATAGAACCTCATATACTAATACCACCATAAAACAAAAAAAGAGCTATTATGAAACGCTATTTTCCAATGACAGTCCTTGCAAGTGCCATCCTTGCGGGCTGTGCTTCAACAAGTATCACATCAAGTGATGTCGAAAAAGCCTATCAAAGCATTAATTCAGAGCAATTAGCAGAGCATATTAAAGTGCTTGCCTCTGATGAGTTCGGTGGCCGTGCACCATCATCTAAAGGTGAAGAGCTAACGCTTGCCTATTTAACCGACCAATTTAAAGCATTGGGTTTTGAGCCGGGTAACGGTGATAGCTTCTTACAAGAAGTACCGCTTGTTTCACTAGAAGCTGATTCAGACATGGTACTTACCATTGGCGGCAAAGATTACCAATACAAAAAAGATATGGTAATGGGTAGCAGCCGTATTAGTGCTAAGCAAAGCATTAAAGATTCTGAATTAGTATTCGTTGGCTACGGTGTTAATGCACCAGAATACAACTGGAACGACTACGAAGGCCTAGATGTTAAAGGCAAAACAGTTGTTATGCTGGTAAACGATCCTGGTTTTGCGACGAAAAACCCTGATTTATTCACCGGCGATGCCATGACCTATTACGGTCGTTGGACATACAAATATGAAGAAGCAAGCCGTCAAGGTGCAGCAGGTGCGATTATCATTCACGAAACCGCACCGGCTTCTTACCCATGGTCAGTTGTTGAAAACTCTTGGAGCGGTGAGCAATTTGGTTTCCAAAAAGAAAATAACAACATGGACCGTGTTGCTGTTGAAGGCTGGGTAACAACTGATGTTGCTAAAGAGCTTTTCACAAAAGCAGGCTTAGATTTCGATACAATCAAAGCTAATGCGGCAAAAGGCGCTTACCATGTTGATATGGGCGACCTAACAGCAAGTGTTGAAGTAAATAACACAATCAAAAAGTCAATTTCGTATAATTTCATCGCGACGTTACCGGGTAGCGAAAAGCCAGACGAGCACATCATTTATTCAGCTCACTGGGATCACCTTGGTACTGATAAAACCCGCAAAGGCGACCAAATCTATAATGGTGCCCATGATAATGCAACGGGTACTGCTGGTTTAATAGAAGTTGCTGAAGCATTCGCTACTTTACCTGAGCACCCTAGCCGTTCAATGACTTTCTTAGCCGTTACTGCTGAAGAACAAGGTTTACTTGGCTCAAAATATTATGCTGCAAACCCAGTGATCCCAGCATCACAAACGGTTGCTAACATCAATATGGATAGCTTAAACCTATTAGGTAAAGTAAAAGACATCAGTGTTGTTGGTATTGGTAAATCAGAAATGGATAGCCTGCTAGAAACAGCTGCAAAAGCTCAAGGTCGTACAGTATCTGGTGATCCTAAACCGTCTTCAGGTGGTTACTACCGCTCTGATCACTTTGCATTTGCAAACATGGGTGTACCAGCAATGTATGCCGGTGGTGGTAGTGAAGCTCTTGACGAAGAAACGGCAAATTACCGTAAGCGTATGAGCTTAGTGCTTCGTGGTTGTTATCATCAGCCTTGCGACCGTTACCGTGATGAATGGGATTTATCAGGTGCCGTTCAGGACCTTCAGTTATTCTATCAAGTAGGTTTTGATATCTCAGAACGTAAAGAGTGGCCGACCTGGAATGCCACTTCTGAGTTCCAACGTAAATAGATACAAATGAGATTGATTTTCATTTAAAATCGTAATACAGTGTAACCTGATTAATTTTTAGGTTGCACTGTATGCTCTCACTAACACAAACGAGGTTTATTCCTAATAAAGCGAGGTGTTACATTACGGACAATAAACGCTTAATTTTACCCCTTTTATTACTGATTTCTTTAGCGGTACCTGCAAGCCGAGAATTCACCCTACAAGCGCTGAGTGATGCTTTTTTTCAAGTATCTGTATTTGTTGCAGCCACCTTATTAATCTATTACTACCTTATTGATCGACTTCCTCAATTACAGCTTAGCTATTTACGTGCTAAATCAGGCATTCTAGAGGTGAGCTTTGCGTCTATTTTAGGTGCTTTGCCTGGCTGTGGCGGTGCCATTATTGTGGTAACCCAATTTACTAAAAAGCAGGCTAGCTTTGGCTCTGTTGTTGCTGTCTTAACCGCAACCATGGGCGATGCCGCCTTTTTACTGTTAGCAACCCGCCCGCTTGATGGTTTATTAATGATGTTAATCGGTGTTGCTGTAGGTATTATTAGCGGTCAGATAGTTAATACATTTCATAGCCCAGATAAATTTCAACCTGACGAAGCAAGTGAATATACTGAGCAGCCACAATGCCAACCAAGCGCTTTGAAATTTAGCCGCCCTATTTGGAAGTTTACCCTAGTACCAAGCTTGATTATTGCTTCTGTCATAGCTACCAATTCTGACCTTAGCGAATTTAGTCAAAGCGTTAATACTGGCGTCACCCTGTTTGGCTCAATCATGGCGCTATTCACCGTGGTTGTGTGGTCTCTGTCTTCTAAAGGCAGCAGTTATAAGCAAGTAACCAGTGAAGAAGCGCCTTGCACACCTCCCTCAAAGCTCACGAAAGTATTAATGGACACGCACTTTGTTACTGCCTGGGTTGTTGCCAGTTTTATGCTGTTTGAAATTCTCGTTAACCTAGTCGGTGTTGATTTAACAGCCTGGTTTTCTGAGTATGCTTATCTTGCACCGCTGGTGGCTGTGGCTATTGGCTTATTACCTGGCTGCGGGCCACAAATCGTCGTAATGACACTCTATATTCAGGGTATTATTCCATTTAGTGCGATGACAGCCAATGCAATTTCAAATGACGGCGATGCCCTATTCCCAGCTATCGCATTAGCACCAAAAGCGGCCTTAATCGCGACGGTGTATTCATCAATACCTGCGCTGTTACTCGGTTATGGGTTGTATTTTTACGGAAAATAGCAAAAACAAAATTTACAATTAAAAAAACCAGCCGAGGCTGGTTTTTTAATGCTTACTAATGTTAGCTCATCGCCATCATCATTTTTGCAGGGTCTTCTAAGTAAGACTTCCATAAGTTATTGAAACGGGCAATTGTACCGCCATCAATCACTCGGTGGTCTCCAGACCAGCTTACTTGCATAATAGCAGCTGAAACGACATTGCCTTGTGCATCAAAGCGAGGTAAATGCTGCAGTTTACCTAAAGCAACAATAGCTACCTCAGGTTTATTGATGATCGGGGTTGCAATTGTGCCGCCAATCGCACCGATGTTAGAAATGCTAATAGTGCCGCCTTTCAAATCATCCGGTGAAACACGACCATCACGTGCTGCTTCAGTTAAACGAGTCACTTCGTTTGCAACATCTACGATACTCTTTGACTGGCATGATTTAATGTTTGGTACGAGTAACCCAATCTTAGAATCAACCGCCATACCGATGTTATGATCATCAAAGTAAGTTAGCTCACTGCAATCATCATTTACTTGCGAGTTTAGTACTGGGAATTGCTTAATCGCTAACGACAGTGCTTTGATAAAGAACGGCATCATAGTGAGCTTAACGCCCTGTTGCTTATACTGCTCTTTAAGCTCACTGCGCATTGCAATTAGTTTAGTTAGGTCAATTTCATCACAGAAAGTAAAGTGAGGAATTGTCGAAACTGAAGCAACCATTTGCTTAGCCATTGCCGCTTTAATGCCTTTAATAGGCTCTACGCGACTGCCACTAGAAGACGCCACAGTTGAGACAGGCTCTGCCGCTTTTGGCACAGCTTGTTGTGATGCTGCTTGGCTTGGTGTTTCATTCAAGAAATCTTCGATATCTTGCTTATAAATACGGCCATTTTTACCAGAGCCTGGCACTTGTGTTAAATCAACATCAAGTTCGCGGGCTTTACGACGAACAGCAGGTGAAGCAACAGCTTTCTTATTCAGTTGTTTGCTAGAGTTTGCTGAAGTCGCACACTTCTGCGAAGGTTTAGTTGCTGCATTTGTTTGTGCTTTAACTACCGCAGAACTTACATCTGGCTCTGCACTTTGGCCTGCAATGCTCATTTGGAATAATGGGCTGTGAACCGCTGCAATATCACCTTTTTGATAATAAAGCTTTTCAACTTTACCTGTGTATTTAGCCGGAATTTGCACCAATGCTTTGTCTGTCATTACATCACACACAGCTTGGTCTTCTACGATTTCATCGCCTTCACTCACTAACCACTCAACGATTTCACACTCAACGATACCTTCACCGATATCTGGTAAAATGAAATCTTCTAAGTGCTCACCCGCCTCAGATGATGCTTCAGTTGGAGTTGCAGGAGCTTGCACTTCTTCGCTTTGTGTTGGTGCTTCGCCATCAACATCCATTGCAAATAATGGTGCATGTACTTTCGCAATATCCCCTTTTGCATAATAAAGCTTACTGATCACACCATCATGAACAGCAGGAATTTGCACAAGCGCCTTGTCGGTCATAACATCACAAATAGGCTGGTCTTCTTTTACAGAATCACCTTCTGCAACTAACCATTCAACAATTTCACACTCTACGATGCCTTCGCCGATATCTGGCAAGATAAAATCTTTAGACATACTGACTCCTAAAACTCTACTGATTGCTTAATCGCAGCAAGCACTTTAAGTGCATCCGGCACATATTCTTTTTCAAGTGCTAATGGGTATGGCGTATCTAAACCACACACGCGAGCAATTGGCGATTCAAGGTGTAAGAAACACTCTTGTTGAATTGTTGCAACGATTTCTGCACCAAAACCATTCGTGATTGGTGCCTCGTGGCTTACCACTAAACGGCCTGTTTTAGTCACTGATTGAGCAATGGTCTCAACATCCCATGGTAAAATGGTACGTAAGTCGATCACTTCACAACTAATACCTTGCTCTGCAGCTTTTTTAGCGGCGTCTTCGATAATTTCCATCTGAGCACCCCAAGCAAGTACAGTGACATCAGTACCTTCTTGCACGATTTCAGCTTTACCGAGATCGATGCTGTAATCTTCTTCTGGAACTTCACCTGTTGATGCACGGTACAAACGTTTCGGCTCAAAGAAAATAACAGGGTTATCATCTTTAATCGATGCACAAAGCAAACCTTTTGCTTGATATGGGTTACGTGGCACCACCAACTTTAAACCCGGTGTGTGAGCAAAATAAGCTTCTGGTGATTGTGAGTGATATAAGCCGCCTGCAATACCACCACCGTACGGTGTACGAATTGTTAGATTGCCAACATTAAATTCATTACCACTACGGTAACGGAACTTAGCTGATTCATTCACGATTTGGTCAAATGCAGGGAAAATATAATCTGCAAACTGAATTTCAGCTAATGCAGGCGCACCAAACGCCGCTAAACCATTAGCAAAACCTAAAATACCTTGCTCAGTTAACGGTGTATTGAACACACGATGCTTACCATATTTTTCTTGTAAGCCAGATGTAGCACGGAATACACCACCAAAATAACCAACGTCTTCACCGAAAATACATGCATTTGGATGCTCTGCCATGGTGATATCAAGGGCAGAGTTAATTGCATGAAGCATGTTCATTTTAGCCATTACTTTAATCTCCCTGCAGTTGTTGGATAAGCATCAGGATGCTGCAAAATGTGCTCTTTTAGTTCTTCATATTGTTTTTGCAGTGATGGGATTGGCTTATCATAAACATCAGAAATAAGGTCTTCTAATGCTGGCTTTTCAACTTTTTCAGCGCGTTTAAGGGCTGCTAAAATTTCTTCACGAATAGTTTCTTTGTCTTTTGCGTCTTGCGCTTCGTCTAACCAACCTTGCTTTAATAGCCACTTACGGAAACGCTCGATTGGACAGCCTTTATGTTTTGCTTCTTCATCTTTTGTACGGTAACCGCTTGGATCGTCACTGGTTGAGTGAGCGCCTAAACGATAGGCAATCGATTCAATTAAAACAGGTTCACCTTTGGTAGTCGCAATTTCACGGGCTTTTTTCGTTGCTGCATAAACAGCAAGTGCATCAGCACCGTCAACACGGATTGTTTTAATGCCATAGCCAACACCACGTGATGCAATACCATCACCTTTAAATTGCTCGTCAGCAGGTGTAGAAATCGCATAACCATTGTTACGGGCAAAGAAAATTACCGGTGCTTCATGAACTGCGGCCATATTTAAACCAGCATGGAAATCACCTTCAGATGCAGCGCCTTCACCAAAGTAACAAATAGTGATGTTATCAATAGTGCTGTTTAACTCACCTGTTTGGGCATCAATATGACGAACTTTTTGGCCATATGCATAACCTGTTGCTTGCGGAATTTGTGTACCAAGCGGTGATGAAATAGTCATGTAGTTAAGTTCGCGTGAGCCATAGTGAATTGGCATTTGACGACCTTTACCCAAATCTTTTTCATTTGAGAACATTTGATTCATGAATTGGTCAAGGCTAAAACCACGATAACGTAAAGCTGCTTGCTCACGGTATTGGGCCATGATCATATCGTTTTGATCAAGCGCTGCAGCTGATGCTGTTACAGCCGCTTCTTCGCCTAGACATTGCATATAAAAGCTAACACGGCCTTGACGCTGTGCTGCTTGCATACGCTCATCAAGTGCTCTAATAAAACGCATTGTTTCATATAGGCGGATTGCCGTTGCTTTGTCGATATCAGGTGCGGTTGCACCTTCGTAGATGTCGCCTTCCTCATTAAGAATACTTAATGTAGGGATCGTTAATGCGTGACCATCAATAAATGACAGTTCATGATTAATGTTTAGCGATACGTTATTTGGATTACTCATAACCTACCTTCTTTCGTTGTCAGAAACCTACGCTACTGCCCTTAATTATATTTTTAATCAGCATGAGCTGTAAGGATAAAGTTTGCGCAATATTCAATCTAATTAAATTAAACTGCCGTCACTTTACGTTAACGTAAGTTGTTATTCAACTAATCATAGACGAATAGATGACAAATGGCTAAAAACGCATGGAAAGTTAACTATACAACAAGATAAGTTCTTTATAGTCATATAGTTAACTAAATATAGATGGGTGTTAATGCAGAGATTTTAAATAAAGTTGCTATCAACTTGCATTGGAATAACTGTAAGCAAAGCGCGCTGACCTAAGGCTACATCAGCGTTTGGGAAGATAATAGCTTCACCATCTACTTCCGCTTCATATCTGGTCTGACCATCAACTGCCATTAATTCACCCTTTGCGAAACCGGTGAAATTTTCCACATCATCAGCAAATGGAAAACTAAAGTCTTCGCAAGTACGGTTTATTGTTCTATATACTGAAAACAACTCGAAATCCTCTGCATTGAATTCTTTATATTCAACAGATTCTTGACTAATTAATGCAGTTAAGGTTTGTTTGGTTTTCTCAAATCGCGACATGTCATTTTCGCCAAATGGTTTTACTTGGCCAAGTTCTACCGTAAATGAGTCAGCTCCATGTACAAACGACGAGTAGTAACTGAAGGTAGTTGCCGCTGATTTCATCATTAGTACCGTGTTTACGCCACAGCTAAGTAAAAATTGCAGTTGTGATTTTTTCCACGGTTTACCATGTAAGAAAGGATACACTGCAAACTTTTCATTTTTAGAGCCACGAATTGCAGTGTGAAGATCATAATGAAAACGCTCACTGTCTTGGTTGCCTCTAGCAAAGAAATCAGTAACCACGTCTTCAAGTAGCTTTGCACGAACTCGCTCAGGGTTAGAAGCAATGCCTTCAACAGTATGATGACCATTAAACAAACGGTTTAAGTTTTCATCAACAAAACGCTTACCGATATTAATAGATTTAGGATTACCATAAATAAACAGTACACGCTGCTTCAAGGTAAGTTGTTCTGTAATGATTGACTTGATTAATTGATCGCAAATTTCAATTGGCGCAGTTTCGTTACCATGTACCGCACTTGAAAGTACAATATCTTTGTTTGTTTGCTGTGCAGGTTGAAACTCAATGATACCCGTGTCGTGAACAGTGACATCAGTACCGTTTGTAAGGGTAAATGCACAAGGTTCTAGTGAAAATTCATTGTTGCGGGTCAAGGTTAAAAAGTCGCCTGTACTTTTTAATTCTTCGAGATATGAAGGAGTTGAATAGCTCATTGTTCTATCCTAAAAATGCGTGAGAGTAGAATACAAAAACGGCTGAGAATCTCAGCCGTTTTAATAGGTAAAAAGAAATTAGCTAATTACTGAATCAACCAGCTTTTTCGCTTCTTTTTCTAATAATGCTAGATGTTCTTCACCTTTGAATGATTCAAGGTAAATTTTATAAATGTCTTCAGTGCCAGATGGGCGTGCAGCAAACCAACCGTTTTCAGTAACAACTTTTAAACCGCCGATAGCAGCGTTATTACCAGGGGCATGGGTTAGTTTTTGCGTAATAGCATCACCCGCTAATGTACTTGCAGTTACATCATCAGCTGATAACGCTTTTAAACGTGATTTTTGCTCAGCACTAGCTGGCGCATCAATACGTTTATAAATAGGCGCACCGAACTCTTGTTCAAGTTCTTTATAAAGCTGTGAAGGTGTTTTACCTGTTACAGCTAAAATCTCTGCAGCAAGTAGACCTAAGATGAAACCATCTTTATCAGTGTTCCAAACTGTTCCATCAAAACGTAAGAATGACGCCCCTGCACTTTCTTCACCACCAAAAGCAAGGGTACCTTTGCTTAGACCTTCTACAAACCATTTAAAGCCTACCGGTACTTCTTTTACTTCACGGTTATTACGTGCAACAACTTTATCAATCATGCCGCTTGATACCAGTGTTTTACCAATTGCGACATCTTTTGACCATTCGCGGTTATTTAATAAGTAGTCAATCGCAACTGCTAAAAAGTGATTTGGATTCATTAAACCGTCAGGCGTAACAATACCATGGCGGTCATAATCAGGGTCGTTACCAATACCGATATCATAGTCATCTTTTAATGCAATAAGGTTTGTCATTGCATAAGGAGAAGAGCAATCCATACGGATTTTGCCGTCTTTATCTAAAGGCATGAACGAAAATGTTGGGTCAACAGACTCATTTACGACCGTTAAGTCTAAATTATATTTTTCTGCAATGACTGGCCAAAAGTTGATACCAGAACCACCAAGTGGATCAACACCAATTTTGATTTTCGCATCGCTAATTGCTTTTAGATTAACGATATTAACTAAGTCATCAACATAAGGGGTAATTAAGTCTTGGTACTTAATAAAACCAGAACGTGATGCTTTAGCATATGGAAATAACTCTACCTCAACTAAGTCTTCTAAAAGTAATTGATTTGCTCTGTCTTCAATCCACTTAGTCACATCAGTATCTGCAGGTCCACCATTTGGCGGGTTATATTTAAAACCACCGTCTTCTGGCGGATTATGTGAAGGAGTTACCACAATACCATCAGCAAGTTCATTTGGGTTTTCTTTGTTATGCCAAACAACAGCATGACTGATCACCGGCGTTGGTGTGTAATCGTCATTTTCTTGTGCAATGACTTGCACTTCGTTTGCAACAAGTACTTCAATAGCAGAGTTAAAAGCCGCTTCACTCAATGCATGTGTATCTTTACCTAAGAAAAGTGGACCAAAAATATTGTTTTCTTTACGGTAATCACAAATTGCTTGAGTGATCGCTAAAATATGCGATTCATTAAATTTTACATCGAACGAACAACCACGATGGCCAGACGTCCCAAAAGCAACACAATGCTCTGGGTTTTGTTCTAGGTCAGGTTCATTTAAGTAATAAGCCGAGATCAGTTTTGGTACATTCACTAAGCTTGATTGCGGTGCAGGTTTACCTGCATCTGGATGAATCGCCATATTATTTCCTTATGGATTATAAGTAATCACGAATTTTTTCTGCTTCATCCGCACTGTAACCTAAGCACAGTGCAACTTCGTGAAGCATCATTTTTTTTCTGGTTGTATTTGAATTTGTCATCACCCAATACTCAGTATCAGTGATATTTTTTGGATTCATGCTGCTACCGCTTTCCAGTAGTGCTTCTTTGCTAGTGGCAAAATAAACACGGTCACGGCCTTTAATTTCAAGCACGTTAACAAAATCTTTTTTATGCGTTCTATATAAAGCAGCTAGTATAAATAAGAATCGACCAACAACACCTTTTTGCATTGCTAGCTCTTCTTTGTTTAATACATTAAACACATTACCTTTCACTTGTGTCGATGCTGTGACAGTTTGTGCAGCCTCTTCAACATTTTCGTCGCTTGGTTCAGGGCTTGTTTCTTGTTCTGCTTGTTCTTGTACTTCAACAACTGGGGTTTTTTGTTCAGTTTTAGTAGTTGTTTCAACTGGGGCATTGGCGCCATCAGAGAGGTTTAATAAACGACGCAAAATGGTTGATGCACTTTCACCAATACTTTGCGTGTTGCTTGCAATGTATTGATATAACTCGTCGTCTATGTCGATTTTTTTCATGTTATTCCTGTCTTTACGGGTCACATTTTAAAAGTTCTCAATGATTATACCTAAGCTCGCAGCAATTCTCTATGTTTTGCATTTTGTAATTTCACTAGGCAAAATACTGCCATTAAAATTAGGAGTTGAAAATGCTATTAAACTACCAACAAATGGGTCAAGGTTCAGACGTTGTATTGATCCACGGTTTGTTTGGCTCACTTGAAAACCTCAATGTAATCGCAAAAGCATTAGCTGAAGATTATCGTGTAACAAATATTGATTTACGTAACCACGGTAAATCATTCCATAGCAATACCATGAATTATCACGCTATGGCTGAAGATGTCAGTGAGTTACTTGAACATCTAAATATTAGTAAAGCGCACATCATAGGTCATTCAATGGGTGGCAAAGTGGCCATGCAATTAGCACTTAATCACTCTGCACTTATCGATAAGCTTGTAGTGTTAGATATTTCTCCTGTTGCTAATAACCCTCGTCACAGCGCTATTTTTGCAGGCCTAAACGAAGTTGCACAGTCTAATATCACAGATAGAAAAGCGGCTGATGAAATACTTACCAAGCACATTGATGAAATGGGCGTACGTCAGTTTTTATTAAAAAGCTTTGCTAAAAATGATCAAGGTCACTATCAATGGCGCTTTAATTTAGCTGTTTTATACCAGCAATATGAAAATATTTTAGCGCAAGTTAGTGAAAATGATTCTTGTTTATGTGATACTTTATTCATTAAAGGTAATGATTCTGACTACATTTTAGCAGAACACCGCCCTGCTATTATGGCGTTATTCCCTAATGCAAAAGCAAAAATTATTCATGGTGCAGGTCACTGGCTACATGCCCAAAAACCACTTGCTGTAAATAAAGCAATCAGCGATTTTTTAGCTCATTAATTGGGCTGATAAAATTCGCTGTTTTTGATCGTGCGCACTAAATTATTACAAATTTGTGTGCTATAGTACGCGCCGTTTAATTTAAAGGTTTATACGTTGATGGTCAGTCAGTTAATTAACGAATTTGATACCTTAGGGTTGTATTTTGGCTTAGCCGGTATTTTCTTTTTTATTGGAATGGCAATTCAAGACGTCCTTAAAAAAGGTGATGTACCACGATTTGGCCGATACATCGTTTGGTTAGTGCTATTTTTAGGCTGTTCTGGGTTTATAGCGAAAGGACTTATTCAAGTCTTCTGGCAAGGCGCAGGTGTGGGCTAGACATGGCAAAGTCAGAAACAGATAGAACAACACCCGATTTATTTGAATACGAAAAGCGTCCAGGTAGGCCGAAAACAAATCCCCTACCTCGCGATATGCAATTAAAAGTAAATAAACGTAATCAAATAAAGCGAGATAAAGCACGTGGTTTAAAGCGTGTAGAATTTAAGGTTTCATCACAGTTATATCAAGCATTAAGCGATATGGCAGATGCGCAGAATATTAGCCGTAGCGCGTTGATTGAAACAATTTTACAAGAAAGATTGGCTATTGATAGATAGAAGGTTTTAAATCCATGTCAAGCGTAGGTATTTTTTTCGGAAGTGACACAGGCAATACTGAACACGTAGCTAAAATGATTCAAAAAGAATTAGGTAAAAAGCTTGTAGCGGTTCACGACATTGCAAAAAGTTCTAAAGAAGAGATTGCTGAATTCGATTTATTGTTATTCGGTATTCCAACTTGGTACTACGGTGAAGCTCAATGTGACTGGGATGATTTCTTCCCTGAATTAGAAGAAGTTGACTTCGAAGGTAAACTTGTTGCTATTTTCGGCTGCGGTGACCAAGAAGACTATGCAGAATACTTCTTAGATGCAATGGGCATGATCAACGATATCGTTACTGAGCGTGGCGCAATCGTAGTGGGTCATTGGTCAACTGAAGGCTACGACTTTGAAGCTTCAAAAGCACTAGTAGATGACAGCAATTTTGTTGGCCTTGGTATTGATGAAGACCGTCAACCAGAGCTTACTGAAAAGCGTGTTAAAGACTGGTGTGCTCAGGTTTATGACGAAATGTGTTTAGCGGAACTTGCTGATTAATAACAAGTACTACTCGCATTTACTAGCTGATGTAAAGATGCACAACCAGTTCATTTTTGTTTGAAAAATCGGCAAATAGACGAATTGTTCTTTGCACTTAGTAACTAGGCACGTTATTCTAATAGTTGCTAATGTGTCGTGTGCATCTTGATGATGCCTAGTATAACTAAATAAAATTGAGACAGATTGAATGACTGATCACAACTTGGAATTAAAAAAAGCAGGGTTAAAAGTAACTCTGCCGCGTATTAAAATTTTAGAGATTCTGCAATCTCCAGACAACCAACACATCAGCGCTGAAGATGTCTATAAAATTCTTTTAGACAAAGGCGAAGAGATTGGTCTTGCAACTGTCTACCGTGTTCTTAACCAATTTGATGATGCAGGTATTGTATCTCGCCACCACTTCGAAGGCGGCAAGTCAGTATTTGAATTATCAGGTAGCACTCACCATGACCACTTAGTGTGCCTAAAATGTGGTAAGGTTGTTGAGTTTGAAGACGATACAATTGAACGTCGTCAAGAAGAAATCGCAACAGAGAATGGTATTAAACTGACCAACCACTCTCTTTACCTATATGGTGAATGTGAAGACACTGCTGCGTGTAAAGAATACGCTGAATCAAATAGCTAATTAGCTATTTGTTTCAGACATAAAAAAACCTGCTTTAAGCAGGTTTTTTTATGTCTATTTGAAATCGATTAGATGATTTCTAATAGCTCAACGTCAAAGATTAGCGTTGAGAAAGGAGCGATTGCTGCACCAGCACCGCGCTCACCGTAAGCAAGTTCGTGTGGTACGTATAAGCGCCACTTAGAACCAGTACCCATCATTTGTACTGCTTCAGTCCAACCTTTGATTACACCGCCAACTGGGAATTCAGCTGGTTGACCACGCTCGTATGAGCTGTCAAATACTGTACCGTTGATTAGTGTACCGTGGTAGTGTGCACGGATTGTTGAATCAGCAGTTGGTTTTTCACCGTCGCCTGCAGTAAGTACTTCGTATTGAAGGCCTGATTCAGTTACTGTTACTTCTGGACGTTTTGCATTTTCTTCTAAGAATGCAATACCTTCAGCTGCAAGAACTTTAGCTTCTTCTTCACGACGAGCTTGGATCTCAGCGTTGATTTTCTCAAAAGCTGCTTGAATTTCTGGGATTTCAACTTGGAAATCATTACCAGTGTATGCGTCTTTCATACCTTCAAATACAGAATTTAAGTTTAAACCTTCGAATGGATTCGCTTTTAATTGCTCACCCATTTGTAAACCAATACCGTAACTTGCTTTTTCAGCGTCTGTTGTAAAATTATCTGACATGTTTTAATTCACGTTTATTTAGTTAAAAGACGTGCCCATACTAACATAAAAAAACAACGAATATCGCCTAGTTTTACTGCGTTTGCTCAGTGTTTGCACTAATTCGCTGCTTTATTTTATCAATTACAAATGTCGCAACAGGTAATGTAGCGATCATCGAAGCAATAAAAAAGCCGCTCATTAAACCATCTTTGCCTAACATAATTAAAGGCACAGCAATAAGACCCACAGTAGAAATCACACATGCAGCAATAACAGGCCAATACTTGTCGTATTTGCCAATAAGGTGCCCTACTAACACATTAAAGCCAATACCATAAGCGATTGAAGATATTAACCCGTAATCAGGCTGCGCATCATGGGCCATAGCTACAAGTACATTGATCCCGCTGTGATAAAAATAAGAAAAGATACACCAAAGCAGAACATGTTTAACAATGCGCATTAGTGTAGAAGAAGACTCGCTTGCTGACATTACTTATCTCCAGATAGCAAAAAACCGCCCTAAAGGCGGTTTTTCTAAATAATGGTGGAGAGATAGGGATTTGAACCCTAGAGGGGCTACAAACCCCTGCCGGTTTTCAAGACCGGTGCATTCGACCACTCTGCCATCTCTCCGTACGGCGCGCATAATAGTGTTTACTGCGTTCGTTGTAAAGCCATAAATGTAAAAAACTTTAAAAAAGTAATTTTAATAGTACTGCTTAGGGCGCTTTGCGATTAAAGAGCAAACTAAACAAACAATTAAACTAACAATTGCAAAGCCTGAACCCTGCACTATTACGTCAATTTTATTGAGGTTATAGCTAGGTATAATGACTAATGCAAAGGCTGGTAAGCAGGTGATCGTTAAAACGTAGCAACAAATTTTAAAAGCGCGGCCGAAATCGAAACGTTTAGTGCTTTGCATCCACCAAGTCAGTAGGAGTAATACCACTACAGCAGACAAGCCAAGGTAATGAGGTTGTTTCGTAGACATGGCAACAAAAAAAGTGACCACGGCACCAACTAAGCCCCAAATTGACCAAGCGAACCAATTTTCTTTTTCACGTAAAAATAAGTTTCCCATCGTTCTCGTCTTCTTTATCGTTATTTTTTTAAGACTATCCATACGTTAACAAAAAATAACCGATTAAAAAACACACTGAAGAAGAATTATTTCGTTTTTTGCATCCGTGCGCTTCTTACAGCTAAGCTAAATCTAAAAAAACTAACATATGTAAGCTTAATAGTGTCTGACTGCTTAACTGCAAAAAAGTTCCTAATATTTATAAATTCTCAAAAAACGTCTCTGGCTTGTGTCTTATTGGTTTTTTAATGTCTACTTCTGGTGTACCTAGATATAAGTAGCCAACAATCTCATCTTGTTCTTTACAACCTAATGCCGCTTTAACAGCAGGGCTCTGTGCAAAATAACCTGTGCGCCAAATGCCCCCTAAACCTTGCGCAAATGCCGCTTGTTGCATTGCAAGTACAGCGCAGCCTGCACTTTGTACTTGTTCAATACGTGGCACTTTTGGGTTTTCAGTTACATCAGCAATGGCAATGATCATCATAGGAGAGCGTAGAGGTAGATCTTTAGCGCGCTCAATGGTTCTTTCATCTTGATTTTCAGCGACTGCGGCTTGATGGTAGATATCGCCTAATTTATTACGTGCATTGCCTTCAACGAGAATAAATCGCCAAGGAGCAATACAGCCATGATCAGGCACTTTAATGGCCGCTCGCTTAATAATTTCAAGTTGTTCTGCAGTTGGTCCTGGTGCGATAAGGCGAGGATCTGATTGTCGAGTTTGTAATAGCGTCAAAGCGTCCATGAATATTCCGTAAATGCTTAAGTACGATGCCCCTTAATAATCGGGGCAGAAAACCCAAGCTTATCATTTATCTTTATTAGCAATAAAGCTATTCGATGCTTTTCTAGTTAACCAATAATCTAAACTGACGTAACGACCGCCACCTGCAAAAAATAAACTTAAAAGCATAACAAAGTATATTGCGGAAAACTCAATACCATTATTTAAGATCACAGGTTTCCCTTTCGCATAGAGGTACTCTGTATAACCATGCGTTTCTAGTAACTCGCGCATTTTGGTTAATCTTTCACTGGCTTCATTGGAATTAACTAAACTGGCTTCACTTCCTGGTATTGCTAGCCAATTCAGCACTCTCGCAGGGCTGGTACTGGCATCGGTAGGTGTTACAGCAAACCAGCCATTACTGGCATGTACTGTCGTCGCTGCAACCAGCATGGTGATCATTAAAGGGATTGCTGTTAAACGAGTAAATAAACCCAATAATATAAAGATCCCACCTAAAAACTCAGTCCATGCAGCTAAAAAGGCCAGTAGAGAGGGCATAGGTAGGCCTAAACCCCATTCACTATTTCCGAACCAAGCAACAATATCATCTGATGCTAAAAAGTATTGATAAAAATGAGTTACATCACCGCTTAAAGCTAGTTTATTAAAGCCGGCGATGATCATCACTGGGGCTAAGATCAAGCGAATTAACAGGCTGGGGAGCCCATCTAAAAACTGCAGTTTATTTAAAATGCGATGGTAAAGGGGTATTAGGTGTGTGTTCAACATAGCGGTCTCGTGACTAAATAGATTAATCACACAGACCGCACGTTTTCTAGTTTACTTTCAATTAAATTTTACGAGCAACTTGTAGCGCTTCAAAAATCGCACGTTTTGCATCAATAGCAGCAGCTAGTTTTGCGCCACCAATAACGTGTACTTTAGCGTTTTCGGTTTGATTATCGAACGTTTCAGTATTTGACACCTGACCAATACAGGCAATCACAGTATCAACATCGAGGATTTGCTCTTCACCTTTTACCGTTATCTTCAAACCTTGCTTATCAAAGCTTAGATACTGACACTCAGCGATTTGTTTAACACCGTGTTGTTTAGCAACTTGACGGTGGATCCAACCCGTTGTTTTACCCAGTTCACTACCAAAGCGCCCTGCACTTCGCTTAAGCATGTAAATTTGACGATTGTCTTTTTCAGGCGCAGCTTCGCATTCAATACCCCATTGAGTTTTGAATTGCTCAATTGTTTGGCCTTTGTGTTCACTTAAAAAGGCAACCATATCAAAACCGATACCACCGGCACCTAGAATCGCAATTTTATCCCCTAGTTCTACTTCACCACGAATTACTTCATCGTAAGCGAATACGCGTTTGCCATCACTGCATTCTATTTTGGCTTCGCGCGGACGTACGCCTGTTGCAAACACCACATCATCGTATTGATTGAGCATATTGTCAGTAAATTCAGTACCGAGCTGTAAATCGACATTTAAACGCTTTAATTCATTAGTAAAGTAGTTAAGGGTATGGTTAAAGTCTTCTTTACCCGGCACTTGCATGGCTAAATTAAATTGGCCACCCATTTGTTCTTTACGTTCAATTAAAGTCACTTTGTGACCTTTCGCTGCTAAGTAACAACTTGCAGCAAGGCCAGCAGGGCCAGCACCCACAACCAGGACTAATCGAGAAGATGGTGCTTTTTCAAGGCTGTAATCTAACTCAAAAGCCGCTTGCGGGTTAACCAAACAGGTTGCACGTTTATTTTTAAACACATGGTCTAAGCAGCCCTGATTACAACCAATACAAATATTGATTTGCTCAGACTTATTATTAACGTATTTATTGAAAAACTCTGGGTCTGCTAATAAAGGACGTGCCATCGAAATTAAATCAGACTCGCCTGCTTCTAAAATTCCATTGGCAATTTCTGGAGTGTTAATACGGTTAACCGCGATCACTGGCACTGATACCGTTTCTTTTAAGCGTTTTGATGCTTCTTTAAATGCACCTGCTGGTACCATACTGGCAATGGTTGGTACACGAGCTTCGTGCCAACCAATACCCGTGTTAAAAATATCAACGCCAGCTTGTTGAAGTGCCAGTGCTTGTTGTTTTACTTCATCAGGTGTTGATCCATTAGGAATTAAATCCATCACAGACAAACGAAATACAATAATGAACTTTTGACTTACTTTAGCGCGTACAGCTTTAACAATTTCAACAGCCAAGCGCATGCGGTTTTCTAAACTACCGCCATAGTTGTCTGTTCTTTTATTAGTGTGGTTAGCCATGAATTCATTAATCAAATAACCTTCAGAACCCATGATTTCAACACCGTCATAACCTGCTTTTTCAGCCAATTTTGCTGAGTTAGCAAAGTCTTTTATGGTTTTTTTAATTGAACCTAACGACATTTCTTTAGGTTTATACGGATTAATAGGTGCCTGAATTGAGCTTGGCGCTTGATTGAATGGATGATAAGCATAGCGACCTGCATGCAATAATTGTAAGCAAATTTTTCCGCCATGCTGATGCACTGCATCAGTATATGCTTTGTGTTTGATCACATCATAAAATGAGTTAAATGTTGATGCGAACGGAGATAGCTTGCCACGAATATTTGGGCTATAACCACCTGTAATGATTAAACCCGTGCCGCCTTTGGCACGTGCTTCGTAGAATGCACGTAAGCGTTTACGGTTATGCCAGCCTTCTTCTAAGCCGGTATGCATTGAGCCCATAACCAAACGATTACGAAGTTCGGTATGCGGTAATTGTAATTTTTGTTCTAACATTGTGTGCCCCGTTAACTGGTCGAACCTCTATTTGAAATAGATTCTGCGGCAATAACTTAGAATAATCAACTTTTCACTGGTAATTAATATGTAGCAAATTGTCGTTTTAAACACTCTGTTACTATTTAACAGTTAATTTTAAAGTTATTCTAAGCTAAGATGAGTTCACTACTAAGCTGTACTGAATTAAGGATTTATTTTGCTAGCAAAGATATTTAAAGGCATTTGGACCGGGATTAATTTCTCCCGCCGTTTGGTCCTAAACATATTATTTCTATTACTAGTAATACTCTTCTTTGTTGCCATCACAGGTGAAGAAGACCAAGTAAAAGTAGCAGACGGAACCGTGCTACGCCTAAACTTAAATGGCCCTATTGTTGAAGAAAAAACGTATGTTGATCCTGTAGAAGCAGCAATCAACGATGCAACTATGGGTAAAGAAGCACCATCAGAAATTCTACTTGATGATGTTGTTGAAGTGATCAACCAAGCAACTAAAGATGATCGCATCAGTGTGATGCTTCTTGATCTACAAAAAATGCCAAGTGCACACATCAATAAGCTAAAACAAATAACTAAAGCAATTGATGCGTTTAAAGAAGCAGGCAAGCAAGTTATTGCAACGGGCTATTACTATACACAAGCTCAATACTATATTGCAGCCCACGCTAATGAAGTGTCTATGCACCCTTATGGTGGTGTGAGCATTGAAGGCTACGGTATGTTCCCGCTTTACTTCAAAGATGCGCTTGAAAAATTAAAAGTAACTCAACATATTTTCCGTGTTGGTACTTATAAGTCAGCGGTTGAGCCTTTTATTCGTAATGACATGTCAGATGCGGCAAAAGAAGCGAATAGCGTTTGGTTAACTGCACTTTGGAACGAGTATAAAACTGACGTTGCTGCGAGCCGTCCATTCGACGAAAGTAATTTCGATGAAGATATGGATGTTTACCTTGCAAAAATGCAAGCAGTTGACGGTAACTCGGGCCAATACGCTCTAAATAATCAGTGGGTTGATTCTTTAAAAACCTCACAACAAATTCGCCAACAGCTTATTGAGTTAGTTGGTGCAGAAGAAACAGGCAAAACCTTTAAGCAAGTAAGCTTCCGTGAGTATTTATCCCTTGTAAAACCACCTGTTGAGTTCGATAACCCAATTACTGAAAAAGTAGCTGTGGTTGTTGCGAAAGGCACCATTGTTGATGGCGAGCGTAAAGCAGGTGAAATTGGTGGTGACTCTACAGCAGCCCTACTTCGCAAAGCGCGTCTTGATGACAAAGTGAAAGCCGTTGTACTACGCATCGATTCAGGTGGTGGTAGTATGTTTGCTTCTGAAGTTATCCGTGCTGAAGTATTAGCTCTTAAAGCAGCGGGTAAACCGGTTATCGCTTCAATGAGCTCAGTGGCAGCATCAGGTGGTTACTGGATTGCATCTGCAGCCAATGAAATTTGGGCAGCCCCTAGCACAATTACAGGTTCAATCGGTGTATTCGGTACTTTCATGACGTTTGAAAATACTATGGCTGAATTAGGTATATACTCAGATGGTGTTGCTACAACAGACCTTGCTGGCTTCTCTATTGCACGCCCACTTGACGAGAAAATGTCAGATATCATTCAAATGAGCGTTGAAAATGCATACAAACGTTTTTTAAATGTAGTGGCTGAAGAGCGTAACATGACCCCTGAGCAAGTTGATAAAATTGCCCAAGGCCGTGTATGGATTGCAACTCAAGCAAAAGAACTGGGGTTAGTTGATAAACTTGGTGATAAGCAAGATGCAATTAAGGCGGCAGCTGAGCTTGCTAAGCTTAATCATTATGATGTTAAAACCATCAAGCAATCGCTCACACCACAAGAGCAAATGCTGCAAGATATCTTTGGCACCGCGGCTGTTAAGAGCTTTTTTGCTAAATCTGATTCATCACAATCAGTACTAGCAACACAAGCCAACTTACAAAGCCTAATTAATCAGTTAAGTAGTGAAATTGATAACCTAAAAGATTACAACGATCCACAAGGCGTTTACGCTCGTTGTTTAGTGTGTAATGTAATTCAATAAGTTACTTAGCTAAGCGATTTTAGGTATACTAAGCCCAGTTATTTAACTGGGCTTTTTTTATGAAACGTAAACGTATATATATCGCCTATACGGGTGGTACTATCGGTATGAAAAAATCGAGCCGTGGCTATGTTCCAGCGGAAGGTTTTTTAACCGAAACAGTGGTCAATAATGCAGAGTTTAATCGTGATGAAATGCCTTTGTTTGATATTCACGAATATTGCCCGCTCATTGATTCTTCAGATATGTCCCCTGCCCACTGGCAATTAATTGCTGACGATATTAAGAGTAAATACCAAGACTATGATGGCTTTGTGGTTCTGCATGGTACCGATACCATGGCCTACACAGCTTCTGCTTTGTCTTTCATGTTCGAAAACCTCACAAAACCTGTAATTGTGACAGGCTCACAAATTCCATTGTCGCAACTTCGTTCTGATGGCCAAGTAAACTTACTTAATGCCATGTATTTAGCCGCTAATTACCCAATTGCTGAAGTAAGCCTGTTTTTTAATAACCAATTATTCCGCGGTAACCGTGCAACAAAAGCCCATGCTGATGGCTTTGATGCCTTTGCATCACCGAACCTTGAACCATTAGCACTATCAGGAATTAATATTCAACTGATCAAAGGGCAACTTAGCCCTTATGTTGATAACGAACTACAGGTGTCAAATATCACGCCACAGCCAATTGGTGTGCTTTATCTCTATCCTGGGATCAGCCCAAAAGTGGTTAAAAGTTTAGTTAATGACGACATCAAAGCACTAGTTTTATTAAGTTTTGGCGTAGGTAATGCCCCGCAAGATCCGGCGTTCTTAGATATTCTTAATGATGCAAGTAAACGCGGTATGGTGATTGTTAATCTAACGCAGTGCTTAAAAGGCCAAGTTAATATGGGCGGTTATGCAACCGGTAATGCCTTATTAAATTGTGGTGTGATCAGTGGCTACGATATGACATTAGAAGCGTGTTTGACCAAGTTACACTACTTATTTAGTCAAAAGCTTGAAGTAGAAACAATTCGTCACTTGATGCAAGACAACCTGCGCGGTGAGCTAAGTCGTTAATGCAGCAAATACAAAAAAAGGCACCAATTGGTGCCTTTTTTATGCTTTTTGATAATTAACGAACTTTTTCGTCAATCTCAACTAAGTCTGTTAAATGGCAAATCTCACCACTGTGAGTTTTAATACCATGTTCACCGAAGTAGTCACGTTGTGCTTGAACTAGATGACCATTACTTGGTGTTGTTAACGTCGCAATGTAAGTTTGCGTTGCTGTTAACACTGGGAATGCAAGACCAGATGAAACTGCTGCACCCGTTACTTTACGTAATGCTGCTGATTCACGCTGCATAGAATCAATAAATTCTACACCTTCAGCTACATTGTCTAAGTAATCAGCACGGATGATACAACCTGCGCGCCACGTTTGTAGCGTTTTAGAAAGATCTACTTTCCACTGATGCGCACGAGACGCACCTTTGATAAGCGCTAAACCTTGGCGGTAAGCAAGTAAACTTGCCAATGTGAATGCGTCTTTTAGCTCTGCTAAGTCTAAATCAACGGTATCAGTTGCTTTAGCAGCGTAAGTCATTTCTTTAGCAGCATGCGTATCACACGTATTTGTTAAGTGACGTGCTTGAACAGCTGCAACTAGTGATGGCACTGCAATTCCAAGCTCTAGGGCATTTTGTGCAGTCCATAAACCCGTGCCTTTCGCGCCAACTTTATTGTCGATTAAATCAACTAGTGGCTCACCTTCTGTCGTTTCAAGGCTTAAGATATGGCTTGAAATTGACAATAAGTAGCTATTTAAAGTGCCTTCAGACCATTCATTGAAAATGTCAGCCACTTCTTTTGGTGAACGATTAGTACCTAAACGTAATAATTGATACATTTCTGCAATTAATTGCATTAACGCATATTCGATACCGTTATGAACCATTTTCACAAAGTGACCACTTGCAGATTGGCCTACACGAGCAAAACACGACTCACCTTTGTAGCTTGCCGCTACCTTTTCAAACCACGGCTCAACACGCTCCCAGCCGCCTTCTGAACCACTTGCCATCATTGCAGGACCGTGACGTGCGCCTTCTGCACCGCCAGAAATACCCATAGTGGCAAATTCAAATTTGTTTTGATATTTAAGTTTACGGCTAATGCCATCTTTGTAGTTACTGTTGCCGCAATCTACGATAATGTCATCACAGTCAACACCTGCTTCAGCAAGCTCTGTACATACTTTATCAACCAATTCACCAGCAGGAACTAAAAGAAGAATCGAACGAGGCGGCTCTAAGCGTCTAACCATATCATTTAAATCAGACACAATATGTAAACGGTCTGCCAAACCTAGTGCTTTCGCACAGCTTAGTAACTCGGCACCCGCATCTGGGTTTTTATCATAAGCTACTAATGTCAGCCCTTTTTCAATCAGGTTGAGGGCAAGATTTTTACCCATAACGCCTAACCCTACTAATGCAACTTGCATTTAGTGTCCTCCTCGGTAACAACTATTGGTTAGTTAATCAAAATAATTACGCGCGCATTATACCCAAGCAGCCCAAAAATGCGAGCTTGACAGCCAACTTGAGATAAATCATCGAAATCATGAAGCGACGTTGCCCTCAGTATATCAAAATAACCAAGGCATCGGACCAGATTTTTATAATACCCTTTAAAAAGGTATGTGTATTGACGCTACCTGACACCGGTGTCATAATAACGTCATTCACGCTTTGTATACTCAATAATTAATACAAAGAGCCAGATTCTCATAAGTAAAAACAATCATTTTTTACTTATGAGTTCTACATTGTGCTTATGTATAAGCCTATATTAAAGGTTTATAGCACGACATTTTAATAGATAACCATCAATTCGCTTAATATATTTGAGCGCACAGGAGAATTTGATGCTAAGACGCACAAAAATTGTTGCGACCCTTGGACCGGCAACCGATCGCGATAACAACCTAGAAAAAATTATTCGTGCAGGTGCAAATGTGGTTCGTTTGAACTTCTCACATGGCGTAGCACAAGATCACAAAGACCGCGCAGAAGCGGTACGCAGCATTGCTAAGCGTTTAGGCAAACACGTTGCTATCCTTGCAGACTTACAAGGTCCTAAAATTCGTGTATCAACGTTTAAAGACGGTAAAGTAAACCTAGAAGTTGGCGCAAAATTTACCCTTGATGCAAAAATGGAAAAAGGCCAAGGCGACGTTAATGCGGTAGGTATCGACTATAAAGAGCTACCTAACGACGTTAAAACAGGCGACTTACTGTTATTAAACGATGGTTTAATTCAATTAACGGTAGATAGCGTTGATGGTGACCTAGTGCACACAACTGTTACTGTTGGTGGTGTGCTTTCGAACAATAAAGGTATTAACCGTTTAGGTGGTGGTTTAACAGCCCCTGCTTTCACTGATAAAGATAAAGAAGATTTAATTACTGCCACTGAGATTGGCGTTGATTATATTGCTGTTTCATTCCCACGCAGTGGTGATGACATGCGTTATGTTCGCTCTTTAGCAGAAGCCGCTGGCTCAAACGCACAACTATTAGCGAAAATCGAACGTGCAGAAGCCGTTGAAAACGTTGAAGCAATTGACGATATCGTACTTGCTTCTGACGCTGTAATGGTTGCTCGTGGTGACTTAGGTGTTGAAATTGGTGATGCAGCCCTAGTTGGTAAGCAAAAGCTTATCATTAGCCGTGCTCGTTCACTTAACCGTACAGTTGTTACTGCAACACAAATGATGGAATCTATGAT
The DNA here is from genome assembly GCF_022398475.1 of Pseudoalteromonas shioyasakiensis. Lineage (GTDB taxonomy): Bacteria > Pseudomonadota > Gammaproteobacteria > Enterobacterales > Alteromonadaceae > Pseudoalteromonas. The sequence goes on from NZ_JAKEVM010000049.1 coordinate 27,092, forward strand.
CGATAACCCTATGCCAACACGTGCAGAGGTTATGGACGTAGCAAACGCCGTATTAGATGGTACTGATGCAGTTATGTTATCTGCTGAAACAGCCGCTGGTGACTACCCTGAAGAAACAGTAGCTACTATGGCTCGCGTTTGTTTAGGTGCTGAATCACAAAAAGAAACGCACGTTTCTAAGCATCGTTTAGACAGCCGTTTTTCATCAAATGCTGAATCAATTGCATTATCTGCGATGTATGCAGCTAACCACTTAGATTCTGTTAAAGCTATTGTGACTCTGACTGAATCAGGTAGTACAGCTAAATTGATGTCGCGCATCAGCTCTGGTTTACCAATTTATTCATTATCACGTCATCCAAGCACACTGGGCCAAACAGCACTTTACCGTGGTGTTTATCCTGTATTTTTCGATTCAACGAAGTGTGAAGATGAAAGCATGGTACGTGATGCATTAAACACACTTGTTGAGCAAGGCTCACTAGTAGCTGGTGATACTGTGATTTTAACTCACGGTGATGCAATGGAAACGATTGGTGCAACAAACACTATGAAGATTGTAACTGTTTAATCTGTTACGAATTTTCATTAAAAAAGGCGCAATTAATAAT
>NZ_JAKEVM010000005.1 GCF_022398475.1 Pseudoalteromonas shioyasakiensis
CAATTAATTCAATGTCTTGTTGTGTTTTTATGGTTTTTTAAAAATAGCGGGGAATAATTTTTTAACCATTTTTTAGTCAAATTAACTAAAAAATACACATGCATAAATGACTTTTATCGAAACGATAAAAAACTCTCACTTTTCAGAAATCAAATTTAGCGCTATTTATTCACAATATTGACATATGACCTATTTAGCATGGGTGTATGGCTTTATTTTGGTGGTTTTTTAGATACTAAATTACTACTGAGCTTTTTAATCTTTGCCAATTCATCGAGCAAATTTTAATCTCAAGAATTGGTCTCAAACACTTTATGGAGTGGGTTGTGGGTAAGACATTTAGTTATGACGCGCTAGATGACGATTTTGTTGAAGACGAGTACGAAATGGTCGGGCGTAATCAACACGACAAGAAAAAGCAACGCGTAAAGAAGAAGTTGGAAGACTATCTTGAACAAAAACGCTTGCGCAGAAACTTAGGCGATGACGACTTTGACGAGTACTTGAACGACTAAGCATAAATTTAGATAAAGAGGCAATTTGCCTCTTTATTGCTTTTAGGCTTTGTTACTTGCCCAGTGCAGCTGCGATGTCTGACTCGAGCTGTTCAGGTTTTGTCAGTGGCGCATATCGCTTAATGGCCTTGCCATCTTTACCAATTAAAAATTTGGTGAAGTTCCATTTTATTTTGCGGGTGATAAATCCCGGTAACTCTGATTTTAGGTATCTAAAAACAGGGTGAGCATGTTCGCCATTCACATCGACTTTGCTCATCATTAAAAAGCTAACGCCATAGTTAATTAGGCAGCCTTCTTTAATTTCCTTCGCATCCCCAGGCTCTTGTTTACCAAACTGGTTACATGGAAAGCCAATTATTACTAAGCCTTGCTCATGATACTTTTCATGCAGTGCTTGTAAGCCTTCATATTGTGGAGTGAAACCGCATTTACTTGCTGTATTTACAACAAGTACGACCTTGTTTTCAAAATCAGAAAAGTCAACGGTTTGGCCTTGTAGGCTGGTGGCAGAAAGTTGGTGAAATTCGCTCATAATGATAACTTTTTATTATTGTTGCATTGATTCTAACTTGCTTGGCATCTTTCTAAAAGGGTGAATTTTAATCAATGGTTTTTCTTACTTGGCGTTAAGCATCGCAGCTAACTTAAAATTATAAACAATCCCATCCCTGCCAGTGTTGTGTAGTATATGTTATGTGTTTTATAGGCCACGATAACAGACACAACAGCAGCGCTTAGATAGGGATTTTGCCAATCTAGATTTATCCCTTCGTCATTAATAAACACAATGGGCACCCAAATTGCGGTGAGTACGGCTGGGGCGCTAAAACTTAAAAATTGCTGCATTTTCGGACCGACTTTGAATGGTAATGCGCGGTGCAAAAATAAGTAACGTGTGAAGAAGGTAATACACGCCATTAATAAAATGGTGATCATCATAGCGTATGCTCCTCTTTTGCTTGCCAGCGACTAATTAGATAACCAACCGTCATAGCGATAAGAGCCGCGGTGACAAGCCAAAGTTGAAAGCCCTGACTTTTTAATAGTGTTGCTACAACGCCTGCGGTGATCACTGTAGCCAGTGTTGCAAGGTTCTTTACACCCGGAATAACTAAAGCAATAAACGTGGCAGCGATGGCAAAATCAAGACCTAGGTGTGTTAAATCGGGAAGTAAGCTTCCTGCGACAATACCAAGGAGGGTCCAGATATTCCAGGCAATATAAAAACTAAAGCCGGCACTTAGCGCGTAAATAAGGCGCACTTTTGTGCGGTAGGCTTTGTGATGATGCGAAAAAGCAAATAATTCATCTGTTAGTACAAAACTCACTGGCAGTCGCCAACGAAAGGGTTGATCTATTACTTTGTGGCGAATAGCTAAACCATATAAAAAGTGCCGTGAGCTAATAATGAGTGTGGTAAATAAAATAGTTAAAAGCGGCGTGTTTCCTGCCATTAATTCAATCGCAACGAGTTGTGCTGAGCCTGCAAATACCAATAACGACATAGCTTGTGTTTCTAAAGCACTGAAGCCATTTTGAACTGCTAACGAGCCACATAAAATTCCCCAAGGTAACACCGCAAGGCATAAGGGGAGCATGTCGAAAAATCCTTTAAGCAAGGCTCTTGTTGTTGATTTATGCATCTTATCGCTCATGTTTGTTGTTATGGCTCAGATCAAAACAGCTGAAATAGAGGTGTGTCAAAATAACTGAAGTTTGCAATAATGTATAGCCGAGCCTGTTGCTGAAATCATTAGCGTCTTTTAAAGGGAAAGTTACAATGTCTAAAGTTAAAGTATGGGATGGCTTTATAAGAAGCTTCCATTGGTTATTAGTTGCGGCCATCGCAACCCTCTATTTTAGTGCTGAAGAAGGTATGTTGGAGCTGCACTTTGCTGCAGGCTACTTCACTCTAGCGCTTATTATTACACGTCTTGTTTGGGGCATTATTGGTAGTAAAACGGCAAAGCTGTCTGCGCTGATTCATTCACCAATCGCCGCAATTAAATCGTTTACAAGCAATGAACATAAGGCGGGTCATGGCGCGGCGGGTAGTTATATGGTGATAGCCTTTTTTGCGTTACTTATCGTACAGTTAACCTCTGGCTTAATGACCAGTGACGATATCTTAACGGATGGTCCACTCGTCGAGCATGTATCCTCAGATACCGTAGAGTTTGCCGGTTGGTTACATCATTTAAACTTTGATATTTTGTTGTATGCCATTGTGTTGCATGTAATAGCGATTGTGATTTACCGCATTAAAGGAAAAAACTTAGTGAAACCTATGCTTACGGGTAATAGTGAGCAAGTTGCGGTTACTGAGCCTGTCACTAAATCACCGTTGATAGCTTTTGTTATTTTTGCAGTGTGCTTAGTGGTGCTATTTACGACTTGGGGTGCAGAGCCGCTCAGCTATTTGCTTGGGTAGCAACTTCAAAACATGAAAAAAAGGCGCTAATAAGCGCCTTTTTAGTTTAAATCATAACTAGACTAGTCTTTGAAAGACTTATGGCAATCTTTACAGCCTTTAGCCCATGCGCCAAATGCTTTGCCAATTACTTTTTTATCGCCACTTTGTGCTGCAACTGCTAGCTCATCAGCATATTGTTGGAAAGCAACTGCTTTTTTCATAAAGGTTTCGTTGTCGCTCCATACAGCTGCAAGTGCAGATGTATCACCCTTATCAGAGCCCGCTACGAAAGCTTCCCAAGGCATTTTAGATAATGCCGCTGCATTGTCGGCACGCTTTTGAAAACGTTCTGCATCAAAAGGTACTTTGCCTTTTAGCATATCGCCCATGTCACCAATTTGTACGCGGATCATTGAAAATGCTGCCTGACGGTACTCGATTGCATCGCTTGGCTCTTCAAATACAGAATTTGCTGATGCGCCTAGTGCCATTGTAGATAGCATTGCGCCTACTACTAATTGTTTTAATTTCATTCCTTTTGCCCCTTAAGATGTCATAAAAGTAAACTAACTGAGTTGTATCTTAGCTCAATATAATATTCAAGTGTATCGCGGTTAATCTTAACTAATCATTTATATCTATATCGGCGAAGATCATACCACGGCGCATACTTCTCGTTGCTAAGAAAACCTCGCATAGTAAAGATAAAAACCCACATATCAACAGCGCCATAGCGGCCACAAAGCAGCTAGCAATTGTCACGCTTAAGTTGATCGATTGGATATGCGATAAAAATAGACACATAACCACAGCACATACTAATAAGGCACTGAGTACACTTAAACTAAATGCGATATGAATGCAGCGAGAGCGTTTCAACAGCGCCCTTAACTCTGTTGTCAGCGACTTATTGAAGTCTTCATCGGTACTGACTTTAAGCTTACGCTCTAACTGTCTCGCTCGATCGGTAATACGCGCTAAGCGGTTTGAAAGCACGCCTAACGTTGCTGCAATACCGGTAATTAAAAAGACGGGTGCAACAGCCGTTTGAATCACCTTTGCCATGGTAAGAATGTTGATTACTTCTGAATTCATTTTCAATACTCTATTTACTAAAACTCAACACACTGTTCATTTACAAACGTTTACAACTCTAGCTTGCATCTTTAAATCATTTTAAAACAATATGTTACTTAAACTCAGTGTTCTTTGTTTTAGCTGAATGTAATTCTTATGTAACAGAAATGTTGTTCTTGCTAGGGTTTCCGTTTTATATTGGTTCTGAAACTTTGTTTCAATCACTATTTAGACGATAACATAACATATCCCAGGGGAACCCATGTCTAAAAATCTAATAAAAAGAACTGCAGTTGCTTTGGCTGTAACCAGTGCAATGTGCGCTAGTGCACAAGCCAATGACTTTTCTAAATATAATCTTGCCGGCAAAAAATTAATCCAATCGAGCGCGGTAACTAAAAAAGAACAAAAAGCTCATCGCGAAGCTACAAGCTGGTTAATTAAGTTAAATGCTCCAGCATCAGTTAATGCTAAAACAATGGGCTCGGATGTAGCGTCAATTCAAGCGCAAGCAAAAGTAGCGCAAGCAAGCGTAGAGCAAGCAATCAACAGTATGGACTTGCCTGTACAAGTTGTCGCTAAAACATCAACACTAGTAAGCTCAATCGTAGTCAATGGTAATAAGCAAGATGTTGCTAAGTTACTATCGAACTCTCAAGTTGAGGGCATTTACCCAGTATACGATTATGAATTGCATGTCGCTGACAGCGCTGACTATATTGAAGCAACTCCTTTAGTATCTAATGGTTTAGCAACAGGTGAAGGTGTTCGCGTTGCTGTGCTTGATACAGGTATTGACTACACCCATACAGCCTTTGGTGGTGCGGGTACCGACGAAGCATATGCTGCAGCTATTGCTGATCCTGCGTCAGTTGATTGGCCACAAGGTAAAGTATTAGGTGGTTATGATTACATTAACGATGATGCCGATCCTATTGATGTAGATACAAACCACGGTACACACGTTTCTCACTCTGTTAACGGTATTGCACCAAACGTAGATTTATTTGTTTACTCTGTATGTAATAGTGGCTGTCCAGGCCTTGCACAACTTTTAGCTCTTGAAAGTGCAATGGATCCGAATGGTGACGGTGATATGAGCGACCGTGTTGATGTTGTAAATATGTCACTTGGTGGCGATTACGGTGATATTGCAAACGATGCAGTTGGCCTATTCATCAACCAAGCAGTTAAACTTGGTACAAACGTTGTTATCTCTGCTGGTAATGATGGTGCTTATCCATTCATCGTAGGTGGCCCAAGTACAACTGAAAACGCTCTTTCAGTGGGTGCGATGACTCACCCTACCGGTGAAGAATCAGTTGGTAGTGGTACAGTTAATGGTGAAGAAGCTGTTGTGCAGCCAGCCAGCTTTGGTCCACAGATGGCATTTAGCTACACTAATGAAAACTTGGAACTTGTGTACCCAGATGCAAATCAAACGGCTTGTGAAGCGTTTGCTGACGACGTAGATTTTACAGGTAAAGGCGTTATCATCGACCGTGGTGCATGTGCATTTACAGTTAAAGTATTAGCAGCACAAGCTAAAGGCGCAGAGTTTGTTATTATTGCAAACAATAATGACGATGGCACGCCAGCACCTATGGGCGGTTCAGATCCAACTGTTACTATCCCTTCTGTAGGCGTAACGTTTGCAGCTGGTACAGCTCTAAAAGCGGGCGGTACATTTAACCTAACAGTTGAGCGTCTTGTTATGTCTGGCGCGATTGCTGATTTCACATCGCGTGGTCCTTCAATGGGCGGGCTGTTAAAACCAGAGATTACAGCACCAGGTGTAAACATCATGACTGCTCATCCTGGTCTTGGTGATGGTCTTACTGGCGCAACAGGTACTTCATTCTCGGGCCCAATTACTGCTGGTGCGGTGAGCTTATTAAAAGAAGCGCTGCCAGAGCGTAACGCGTTTGAAATTAAAGCGACGTTAATGAACACGGCAAACCTAAATGTAACTATGGAGCCGTTAGCGATTAACCCAGACGCTGAGCTTGCACCAATTAGTTATATCGGTGCGGGTCTTGTTGATGTAAACAAAGCGGCTAACTTACCGGTTGCTGCTTGGGCTGCAGATACCAAACAAGCTGCGCTTTCGTTTGGTTTAGTAAACGCATCAGAAACAGTTGAGCTTACTAAAACAGTTCAAGTTAAGAACTTCTCTAACGAAGACCAAGTGTACACACTTTCTCTTGAACAACGTTATGCAGACGATGTTGAGCGTGGTTCATTCTCACTTGACTACCCAGAGTCAATTACAGTGCCAGCAGGTCAAACAATGTCATTTGACGTGACAGCGACGATTGATCCTGCAACTCTACCTGAGTGGACTTTAACTGAGGAAAATATTGGTTCTCAAGATGCTACGGCTGACTTAACTAACCTAGAGCTTGATGGTGCGCTAATCTTCTCTGATGGCAGCGATGAAGCATTCCACCTTGTTTATCACGTATTACCAAAAGCAAATGCGGCAATGAGCTTCATGCCAGTTGTGACTGATAACGGCGTTGCACATGAAGTAACAAACACAGGTGCGGTAGCACTTGATCCTGTATTTGCTCCTACAGTAATGACTGATGATATTGATGAAGACCAACGTTTTGACTTAGTAGGCGCATCAATCGAAACATTTGCTGTATCAGCTGAAATTTGTGAAAGCGGTTATGTAACACTTACTACATTAGTGCTAAACGAGGGAATTACTCACTCTTACGTGGGTGGTTTCATGGCTGACTTCGATATGGACCAAGATGGTGTTTACGATGTTACAGTACAAAATGGTAAGTTAGAGTGGTTCTACGATGTTGAGCCGGGCACTGCAATTACCTTTACTCACGGCTATGGTAGTGCTTCTGGTTTCTTAGATAATTATTACCAAATTATCGGTAACAACCACCTCACAATGCAAAGCTGTATTGAAGCATTTGGCCTAACAGCCGATGACATTGGTCGAGCAACTGTAGATGTTCGTTTCCGTACAGAAGAAGAAACATGGACACCAATTGCAACTGAAGAAGGTGATGTTGCAATGGGTACTTACACATTCACAGATGCATCAAGTGATGTATATGCAATGTTTGTAGATGAAGCTGGTGAAGCTGTTAGCTCAATTGAACCAGGTGCTTCAGCTACTTTATACAATGCAGGTGAAGACTTCATGATTCTTTCAGACTCGGGTTCTAAAGCGTATGCTGCAACACCTGAATCAGACTCGAATACTCCACCAGTTGTTGTTGATACTGAGTTCTCTGTTGATGAAAACACTGAAAACGGTACGGTAATTGGTACGCTAGAAGCAACTTATGGTGCTGATTTAGCAAGCCCTGTTACAGAGTTCATTGTAATTAGCTCAAGCTCAACAGCTATTTCAGTAACATCTTCAGGTGATGTTGTAGTTATGAATCAAGACGTACTTGATTATGACGCTGGTTTAACATCAATTGAACTAGAAGTTGTTGCAACTGACAGATCAGGTAATGTTTCAGAGTCTGCTATGGTAACTGTTACAGTTAACAACCTAGCTGATGAAGCGTCTGAGCAACCAGTTGTAGTTGAAGAACCAGAGAAGAAAAAATCTTCTTCAGGCTCACTAGCATGGTTAACATTACTTGCTGCACCGTTCGCATTTATGCGTCGTCGTAAGCAAAAGTAATTGTTTGAAAAATAAGTGATAAAAGGGAGCTTCGGCTCCCTTTTTACATTGCTTCACAAAGGCTACTTATAAACTCACGATTAATTACTTATATTAGGGACTTAATAATAAAAATTAATTTAGGATCCCTATGAAAGTTGGCCATTCACTTTGCCTTGCAGCACTCTCTTTAGCTGTTCTATCAGCGTGTAATAAAGTCCCCGATAATAAAGAACAAGCCGTTATTACAGAGCAAGTTCAGATTGCAGCACCCGTCGCCAAAAAAATACCCCATGAAATGACCATTCATGGTGACACTCGTATCGATAACTACTATTGGATGCGTGATGATAAGCGCAAAGATGCCGCTGTTATTGCTCATTTGAATGCTGAAAATGCGTATGTTGAAAGCAAACTGGCACATACTCAAACGCTACAAAACACCCTATTTGAAGAGCTTAAAGGGCGTATTGAGAAGGATGACGATACCGTACCGACAAAAAAAGGGGAGTTTTATTACTTCTTACAAATGCGCGGTGATGACGAATACCCGGTTTATGTGCGAAGCAAAGATAGCCTAGGAGAAGATAAGCAGGTTATCTTAAATGTGAATGAGCTTGCTAAAAATCATGACTATTTTGCCGTAGCTGGTTTAGCTGTCAGCCCAAATGGTAATTTGCTGGCTTATGGCGAAGATACCGTGAGTCGTCGTATTTACACAATTAAAGTAAAAGATTTAACCACAGGTAAAATGCTCACAGAAAGCCTTGAAGGTACAGAAGGTGATGTCGTCTGGGCCAATGACAACAAAACCTTTTACTACATCAAAAAGGACCTACAAACGCTGTTAGGCTACCAAGTATATCGCCATACGCTAGGCACCCCGCAAGCCGACGACGAACTCGTTTACGAAGAGAAAAACACTAGTTATTACACCGGTATTTACAAGAGTAAAGACCAACAAGAAATCTATATTAGTCATGGCAGTACCAGTGCATCGGGTATTTCGGTTATTGATGCCAATGATGTCAAAGCAATGCCAAAGCGTTTTATTGAACGCGAAGCTGGGCTTGAATATGACATCAGTAAATTAGGCGATTGGTACTACATCGTTACTAATTTAAATGCAGTTAATTTTCAACTGATGAAAGTGCGCCGCGATAAGGCTCATGATAAAGCTAACTGGCAAACGCTAATTGCAGGTCGTGATAACGTGAAACTTGAAGGCATTGAGTTATTTAATAATCACTTGGTTTATGAAGAGCGAGAAATGGGGCAAACCCGAATCACTATTCGCGACCTTCGTAACCAACAAGAGCAAGTCGTTGCTTTTAATGACCCAACTTATATGGTCTTTAGCTATGGTAATGGTGAGTTAGATAATCCTAACTTACGTGTTTACTATTCAAGTATGACGACGCCAGGCAGCAGCTACGATATCAACCTAGAAAGTGGCGAAAAAACACTGCTTAAGCAACGTAAAGTATTAGGTGATTTTAATCCTGACAACTATGCCTCTGAGCGAGTTTATGTGACGGCTAGAGATGGTGTCGATGTTCCTGTGAGCCTTGTTTATCGTAAAGACAAGTTCAAAAAAGACGGCTCGAATCCGCTTATGCAATATGGTTATGGTTCGTATGGTGCGACCATGGATCCGAGCTTTTCTAGCTCTCGATTAAGCTTACTTGATCGTGGTTTTGTGTTTGCGATTGCGCATATCCGTGGCTCACAAATGCTGGGTCGTCCTTGGTACGAAGACGGCAAGTTGCTGAAAAAACAAAACACCTTTAATGACTTTGTTGATGTGACTAAATCATTAGCAGCTCAAAAGTATGGTGATAAGGATAATATTTTTGCCATGGGTGGCAGTGCAGGAGGCTTGCTAATGGGGGCTGTTGTGAATCAAGCACCTGAACTTTATAAAGGGGTGATTGCTGCTGTGCCTTTTGTTGATGTAGTTACGACCATGCTAGATGCCAGCTTGCCACTGACAACGAATGAGTATGACGAGTGGGGTAACCCGAACGATAAAGTCTATTACGATTACATGCTGTCATATTCCCCGTACGACCAAGTTAAGAAGCAGGCTTACCCAAATATGCTAGTCACCACCGGCTTACACGACTCTCAAGTTCAGTATTTTGAGCCTGCAAAATGGGTTGCTAAGCTACGTGAATATAAAACCGATGATAACCTGTTGCTGTTCAAAACCGACATGGAAGCAGGGCACGGCGGTGCTTCTGGGCGCTTTAAAAGCTTGCAAGATACCGCTTTATATTACGCCTTTATGCTCGATTTGGCGGGTATCGAAAAATAATAACAACGCAGGCATCCGTGATTAAGCGGGTGCCTGCATAGCTAAATTAAAGCGAAATTCACTGCCTTTTCCTAAGGTACTTTTTACGTTTATTTCACTATCCATTAGGGTGAGCAGTTGCTTGCAAATAGCAAGTCCCAAGCCAGTTGAGCCTCGTTTTATACTATTACGAGCCTGATAGTGAGGTTCGAAAATCGCATTGAGTTCATCCTCATGAATACCAACCCCGGTATCAGACACTGCTACGTATAACTGATCACTTTGCTGGCTAACCTTAACGGCAATTTCACCGCCATGTGGGGTGTGCCGAATGGCATTTTCGATTAAGTTTGTAAGTACCCGCTCTAATTTTGCAATGTCTGCTGTCACGGTAAAATCGCAGATTTCAGGAATAACTTTGAGTGAAATTCCCGCTGATTGCGCTGTTAGAGCAAGCTTTGCCACACAATCATAAATTAACTCGCCCAAATTAAAGGTCTCGGATTGTATTTTCACTTGGCCGCACTCTAAATTAGCCAGCTCAAAAATTTGTTCAATCAGCTGTTTTAGTTGCTGGCAGTTATCCATTGCAAGGTTGAGATAATGACGTTGCTCAGGCTCGTTTAAGTGGCTATCCGGTTTATTGATCACCTCCAAAAAGCCGTGCAGTGAAGATAGCGGCGTACGTAAATCATGTGATAAGTGAGTGAGTAACTCTCTGCGTTGCTTATCGGCTTGCTGTAATGACTGAAACTGCTCATCAATACGCGCCAGCATGGCATTGACGCCTTTGCTTAAATTGCCAATTTCATCATCAGCACTGTAGCTAGAATCCAATGACATTCTGGTTAGGCTGTAGTTCGCTGCTTCTATTTTATTAAGCTCTTTATTGAGTTTTTTTAACGGTAAAGTGAAAAACCGAAACAACAGCAACATCGCAATAAAGAGCGCAACTAAGGCGGCTACAAACCACATTGCGGCTAGCCAAAGGTTATCATTGGCTTTAATGTTTTTAAGGGTTGTATCGTAAGCTTGCCCGCCAATTATCACGTACAAATAGCCTTGCAGTTGTTGCTGATTATAAACTGGTGCGGTCGAAAAAATTTTTACGCCATCCTTGCTACGTGGATCGTCACCATAAATTGGCGTGGCAGTGGGGTTGTCGAGCAGCTGCTGTATCGGGCTTAAGTTTATTTGTTGCCGCACGACTTGCCCCGGTTTGGCGGAATAAGTCAGTAAATGACCTTCTGGATCTACAAAATAAAATTCAAATGCCGGACCAAGTATCATCAGCGTGTGAAATAAGTTTTCTAGTGCCTTATAGTCATACACACCTTGCTGGATCAGTGGGTTATCATGCACTAAATGTTCGGCTAATTGGAGGTGCAAATTTTGCTGAGCATGGTGTACCGAGCTTTGCTCTAGCTGCTTACTCCAATTTAAAACCAGTGCGCACAACAGGCTAAAAATAAGCACTAATGACCAAGCGAGTTTTTGATAAAGCGTCATTGATTTCATTAGTTTGCACTCAATTGACCGGGGTTTAATTTATAGCCTACACCCCAAACTGTTTCGATAAAATTGGCTGAGTGATGTTGCTCAAACTTACTGCGTAAACGGTTTATATGGGAATTAACCGTATGCTCGTAGCCGCTGTGTTGATAACCCCATACTTGGTCAAGTAACTGTTGGCGGCTAAAAACATGGTTTGGGTGTTTGGCAAAGTAGACCAGTAAATCAAATTCGGTGGCGGTTAAGTTAATTGCTTGGTCAGCTAAAAATGCTTGGTGGCTGGCAAATTCAATGTGCAGTTCACCCAACTGGATTGCCGCTTGAGCGTTATCTTCATGGTGTGATTGAGCTGCTATAAGCTGTGACCTATGCCGTAATTGCGTTTTTATTCGTGCTTGTAACTCTCTAGCGAAGAACGGCTTGCAAATGTAATCATCAGCGCCCATCTCCAGACCAATCACTCTGTCCATATCGCTACTGAGTGCGGTCAGTAAAATAACGGCAATACTTGGGTAGTGCTCTTTAATTTTGCGACATAAGCTCAAGCCATCCATTTGTGGCAGGTTAATATCAAGCAGTACTAAGCCATAACTTGAGCTGGCAAGCTTCTTTATTGCAGCTTCTGCGCTCGAGGCTTCATCAATATGTAAGTTTAGGCAGTGCAATTGTGTGCTGATAAGTTGGCGGATTGCTCTATCATCTTCGACGATTAATAATTTTTCTTGGCGCATGGCTCACTCCAAATCACAGAGGCACATCCTTATGACCTTCTGTGTAAGGAGTGCGATTATTATTGCGTCCGCGTTATCGTGATCCGAGCAACCGGGTTATCAAACTTATGCTGGCTGGTGAGCACTGAGTTTGTCAGGCCATCATCTTGACTAACCACACCTGGGTGCATTGCAACACGGTTAATATCGTCACGCATTTCGTTGTAGCCTTCGCCTGAGTCGGCAGGGCCTGGGATCGTGCCTTGTGCTTCAGAGTTAGCCTCTGTGCCTGCATCATAGGCAAAACTAGTGCGAGACAGTGACTCATTAACCGCTAACGAAGACACGTCTATTGCATTAAGACCGGTAAACGCGTCATTTGTATTCACCAACATGGTCGCTAAGCTGATTTTTAATGAATCAAGCTGCTCAGTACTCAGCATTAAAGTGACTTGCTCACCTGGAGGGAGTGGACTCTCAGCTGAGCTTGAGGCCATAGCAAAATCAGTTGCTAATAATTCACTGTTATCTCCTCCTTCAGCCATTAATTCGAGCGCAGCTGAAGCTGGTTCACCTATTTGCCAAAGCATACCCTCAGAGTGAGCAATGGCTGCAATCGGTGACAATGGTTGGGCATTGGTTAAATTCGTAACTTGTACTGTAAACTCATAGCTCATAACGGGCATTACAGGATCTGTTACTTCCACCTCGTCATTATCTGAATCCCCACAGGCCGCAAGGCTGGCACTCAGTACGAGGATAATTAAGCTTTTTGAAAAGCGCATAATAACCTCCTATTTAACCGTAACTGTTAGCATCGCAACTGGGTTTAACCATCTGTGTACGGTGTTATCGAGGTCACTCATACCTGCTTCTAAATCGTCGTCACCTAAATTACCCGGATGAATATGCACCATCATATTGGTTTCGCTACTGGTGACGCCGCTACCATTCATACCCGCATTACCACCCGGTGCGGCAGGAATGCCTGGCGTACCCGGCATACCTGAACCCTCAACAACAAGCTCATCATTGGCTTCGGTGCCCGCATCATAGGCATTAAGATAAATAGTGTAGGTACCAGCTTCTGCTGGGATCATCCAACTATCTAAACCTACAAAGCCATCATTGGTAGGCAGTAGCATGGCTGTTAGAGATAAGTAGTTATTGCCATCCTTGGTGGATAAGCTCGCCATCGTTGAGCTTGCTGGGGCTAATAGACCTTCAGCTGGATTGGCAACCATGTCACTGTTTGCGGCTGTGGCTTCAGTCATTAATGGCTCGAGATTGCCTCCTTCAGCCATAGTCTGTAGGGCTGTAGACGCAGGCATAGCAACGCTGAAAAGTTTGCTGTCACTGTTATGAGCCGTAATGAGAATAGGAGTAAAGTGTAAACCTTGCGTGAGGTTAGTTAGTTTTATATCAAGCTCAGCAGCTTGGCTTGCAAGGCTAGTTACTGCGCATGCAGCGAATAAAGTTAAAGGTAAAGCTTTCATGTGAGATTCCTGTTTTTGATGATTCAAAACCAGTATCGAATAGCAATATCCAGAAACCCTCACGAAGTTATCACATTTTTATCACAACGTTGATTACAGCCTTTTTTGCTGGTTGAGAGTTTTAGATTTAACCAATTTAACTAGGGTAAAAAGTCATTACGGTTTATAGTAGAGAAACAAACAGACCCATAACAAGGAATTTAAAATGGATGATAATCAAAAAGTTGAAATAATTGTGGCAGATAAAGAGCAGCGCACGTGGGCAATGTTTTGTCACTTAAGTGCCTTAGCTGGCTTGCTTTTCCCGTTTGGTTCGGTGATTGGGCCTTTGATTGTTTGGCTTGTAAAAAAAGAAGAAATGCCACTTGTTGCTGAGCATGGTCGCAAATCATTAAACTTTCAATTAACCATGATGATTGCTTACATTGTGTGCTTTATGCTGATGTTTGTTGTCGTTGGAGTCATCCTGCTGCCATTAGTAGCGCTATTCTCATTGATTATGGTGGTAGTATCGGCGATTAAAGCCAATGATGGTAAAGAAGTTAAATACCCTATGGCGATAGAATTTATAAAGTAAACTAATTGCCATATACTAAAAGCTCAGCCATTTGCTGAGCTTTTTTATGTGATGTTTATGGCCTACTTATCGTTATTTTTCAGCGCGTTTATTTCCGCAACCTTATTACCTAGTTCTTCAGAATTAGTGATGACAGCAATGATAGCCAGTGGTGACTATCTACTTTGGCTGTTATGGCTAAGTGCGACTGTGGGTAATGTGCTCGGGAGCTGTGTGAATTATTGGCTGGGCACGCAGGTTATGCGATTAAAAGACCGTAAATGGTTTCCCGTTTCACAAAAGTCGATAGACAAAGCCGAACAGCAATTTAATAAATACGGTATTTACAGTTTGCTATTTGCTTGGCTGCCTATTGTCGGCGACCCTTTAACGGTTGTTGGCGGAATTTTTAGGGTTAAGTTTTCAATCTTTTTGTTACTCGTGAGCCTAGGCAAAGGCGCACGTTATTTAGCTGTGCTTGCCTTTGCGGTAGGGCTAGAAAAGTTATTTTAACTTTTTTGCCAATCAAGGGTCAGTGATACTGAATCTGCAAAGCGCAGCGCATGAGGTTTATCGACGCGTACTTTGGCATAGTGAACACTTTGATGCTGGTGGCAAATTGCTAAAATTTCAGCAACCAGTTTTTCTAACAGCAAAAAGTGGCCTTCTTCGACAAGGCTGATCACTTCTTTAGTAATGGTCTTGTAGTTTAGCGCTTTATCGACTGCGTCAGTTTCACAAGCTTGATCAGCAGGGTAGTGAATTTCTAAGTTAATCACTACATCTTGTTTTTTCTCACGTTCCTCAGGGTTAAAACCTATAAAGGTTCGTAGCCTGAGATTAGTGACATTAATAATTGCATTGGCCATCATTACCCTCTAACTAGTTGTAAAAACTCGTTACGGGTTTTTGGGTCGGCTCTGAAGTTACCTAACATAACCGATGTACGCATGCTTGAGTTTTGCTTTTCAACGCCGCGCATCATCATACACATATGTTTTGCTTCAACGATTACACCAACACCTTTCGCGCCAGTTACTTCTTCAACCGCTTTAGCAATTTGATGGGTTAATTGCTCTTGAATTTGAAAACGGCGCGCATACATGTCAACAATTCGCGCAAACTTAGATAAACCAAGCACTTTGCCATCAGGAATATAAGCAATATGGCAGCGGCCAACAAATGGCAGCAAGTGGTGCTCACACATAGAGTAAAGCTCAATGTCTTGGATCAAGACCATGTCATCGGCATCTGAAGTGAATACCGCATTGTTGGTGATCTCGTCTAACGTTTGACGATAGCCTTTAGTCAGATACTCCATCGCTTTTGCTGCGCGTTTTGGTGTGTCGAGTAATCCTTCACGAGCAGGATCTTCACCTACTGCGGTAATTATTTGTTGGTAACTATTTTTTAAATCATCGTGCATAGCTTTCTCAGTAATTCGTTATTTTAAATGTCTGCCACCATCAACAGGCATAGAACGACCTGTGATGTAGTGACTGCTTAGTAATAGTTCTACGCTGTTAATAATCTCGGCGCAGCCGGGCTCAATGCCCATTAGCGATTTCTTTAATGTTTTGGCTTTGTATTCGTCGCTATCGTGTTCGTTAAAAATAATTAACGAAGGGGCGATAGCATTCACTTTAATGGCTGGTGCAAATTTAGCGGCAAACGACTTGGTTAAATTATCAAGCGCTGCTTTGCTTGCTGCATAAGCAAGGTGCTTAGGGCTGCCTTTTTCAACTACGTAATCGGTTAAGTGAATAATATCTGCGGCTTGGCCACTGTTTTGCTGATAATGCAGTAGCAAATCAGAAGCTGCTAAATTAATTAAATAGGGCGCTTTGGCGTGGATACGCATCATGTTATCGAATAGGTCTGCGTAATCGTGGTTATTTGCTTCGCAATCCCAGCTAGACGCATTATGGATAATTGCCTTGAGCTGGTTGGTATGGGTTTTTAATTCTTCGATAAAATGCCCGATAGCTTGGTCACTATTAAAATCAGCATGGATGCAAATAGCGCCTTTACCTGCAAGCACATCAATTGCTTCATGGCGGGTACGGTAAGTGACTATGATTTCTTGCCCTTGCGCTAAAAAGTGCTCGGCCAGAGCGAGTCCAATACGTTGGCCTGCGCCAGTAATTAAAATGGGCGATGACATAAACTAATATAAAACCTTAGATTTTTGATTTGAAATGTAATGTACTTAACTGTAACAACTATAAACCAAATTACAGAACTATTTCATCTTTACTGCAATCATGTTGCTAACTTTTACGTCAAGCATAGCGCTCTAGATCATTTAGCGCGGCCGATAATGAGTGATTGAAGGTTTTGAATATTGCTAAGGGTCTGTACGAGGAAGGAAAAAGGGCAATGATTATTGCCCTTTTAGTGTTTTAACTGTTTTTAAAGCTCGTCGTATACCGTTGGGATCGCTTGGCGCTTATGTTGAGTACGTAAGTAAATTGCTGTTAGCTTTTCTTCTACTTCATTGCTGACTTCTTTACCTTCTAAGAAATCATCAATTTGATCGTAAGTGAGGCCAAGCGCTTCTTCGTCAGTTAGACCTGGGCGATCACATTCTAAGTCGGCCGTTGGGGCTTTATGCACAAGTACAGCTGGCGCTCCCAAGTGCTCAGCAAGCGCACGAACTTGACGCTTTGATAAACCAAATAAAGGTGCTAAGTCACATGCTCCGTCACCAAATTTTGTGTAGAAGCCAGTGATGTTTTCAGCACTGTGATCGGTACCAACAACTAAGCCTTGGCTGAAACCGGCAATTTCATACTGCGCAACCATGCGCTGGCGTGCTTTTACATTACCTTTGATAAAGTCGATTTTAGCTTGCTCTGGTAATTCAGCACCACCACCAACTACAGCTGCCATTGCTTGTTCATGCATGCCATCAACAGCCGCTTTAATGTTAACCGTCATACGCTTACTTGGTTGAATAAAATCTACGGCTAGTTGTGCTTCGTCTTCATCTGCTTGTACGCCGTAAGGTAAGCGCACAGCAATAAATTGATATTCGTTCGTGTTATGTTCTTGGTTTAATTCATCAACCGCTAATTGGCATAAACGGCCACAGGTTGATGAGTCAACACCGCCACTGATCCCTAATACAAGTGAGCGAGAGTGCGCAGCAATAAGTCGGCTTTTAAGAAAGTTAACACGACGGGTGATTTCCGCTTTTACATCAATAGTTGGTTGGACTTTCATTTCCGCCAGAATGTCGGCACGCATGGTAGAGCTCCTATTTTCGTTGTGGTTGTCAGCGTCTTGTACATTATGTTACGGGCGCGGTTTTTATTAAAGACCTAAATGCGCTTTTATTGCGTTAATTTGTTGCTTAAGATCTTCGATTTCGCTTCGTAATTGTTGCACTTCACTACTGTTACCTTGAACAGGCTCTTTAGCAGCCATTTCTTCAGTAATGTTGTCTGGGTCAACAAATAAGTGCATGTAGCGGCTCTCTCGCTTGCCAGGCTCTCGTGCTAAGCGTGCCACATGTTCTTGCTCTATAAGTGCATTTAATGCGGCTTCGACTTCATTGACGTTACTGAACTCAGCGAGGCGGTTGCTGCGAGTTCTCAGTTCGCCTGGTGTTTGCGGGCCACGTAACAGTAACAAACAGATAATGGCGCGTTGCTGCTCAGTAAATTGCAAACTGCCAAATTCGGTATTACAAAAGCGGTGAGCATATTTATTTACACGCCCTGACAGCCCTTCATCAACAGTGACTAACCGTGATGCAATAAGCTCATCGAGGGTATCTTGTACTTGCGCTTCAGTGAGAGACAATACTGGCTCACGGTTAGATTTTTGATTACATGCATTAGTCAGTGAGTTTAAAGATAACGGGTAATGTTCGGGTGTTGTACTTTGCTTTTCGAGTAAACAGCCAATAACACGTTGTTGAATTGATGATAATTGCATGGTTTTACTCTCTTTTTATTCTTCAGTGCTTAGCCACACTGTTAACTTTTTATTGAGCGAGTCAAATTTAAGGGGTTTGGTGACATAGTCGTTCATACCTGCGTTTAAACAACGCTCTTTGTCACCTTGCATCGCATTTGCAGTGAGTGCGACGATATTAACCCCCTGATGAGCTGCGCCTGCTTCACCTGCCCGAATGGCTCGCGTTGCTTGGTAACCATCCATTTCTGGCATTTGGCAATCCATTAACACTAATTGGTAGGGGCTTTGCTCTCGGCTTGAAAGTTTTGCAATCGCTTCAAGGCCATTTTCAGCGATATCAAAACTAATGCCTGCTTGCTTTAGCAACGAACCTGCCACCATCTGATTCACTTTATTATCTTCAACCAGCAAGACTTGCGACTCAGTATTATCGCTACTGGTCACGACCTTGGTTATTAAGGCTTCTTTATTAACCTGCTGCTGTTCAATGTATTTGTCGTTCGCCAGTGAATTAAATAAATCAGACTGCGTTAATGGTTTAAAGATAATACTCTCAACTTTTAATGTTTGTCTCGTTTGTTTTTCAGTAAGGCTCATTGGGGCCATTAAAATTCGTTTACAGCTGGTGGCATTAAAGTATTTTAAGAATGCTTGTTGGTGCTCTTTTGTTGCGCTGCTATAAAAAAGATAATCCACTAAAATTGCATCGCAGCCATTATCGGTTGGCATTGCAGCACGATTGAGTAAGCTTGGCATATCAGTATAGGTCTCGACCTCAGCCCCCCATAGTTGTAATTGCTTTTTGGCAATATTGATACTGAGCTTACAATTATCAGCAATTAAAATATGCTTTTTATCTATAATGTGGCTTGGCTCTGGCGCTTGCTTTGTATGATCACGTTTAACTTTTACAGTAAAATTAAAGGTGCTGCCTTCCCCGTATGAACTAACCACACTGACATCACCATCCATTAACTGACACAGCTGTTTTACTATTGCAAGGCCAAGCCCTGTACCGCCGTATTGGCGTGTAGTTGATGCATCAGCTTGCGTGAATGAGTCAAATAGAGCGGCTTGTTTTTCAGGCTTAATACCTACACCTGAATCAATAACAGAGCAGTTCAAGAACAATTCTTCGTTGTTTGTTTCGAGTTTGGCGATAACAATTATCTCACCATCTTTCGTGAACTTAACCGCATTGCTAACTAGGTTATTGATAATTTGCCTAATCCGATTAGGGTCGCTAATGATAAAGCCGTGATTAAGGTGTGTGGTATCTAGCAGCAACTTGGTATTGTTTTGTTCTGCTTTAATGGCAAACGATTCGATAGTATCGCCAAGTAGTTTTGATACATTAAAGCTAACATTTTCAATATCGAGCTTACCGGCCTCAATTTTGGAGAAATCTAAAATATCGTTAATGATATGCAATAGTGATTCAGCCGATGATTGCGCCAAATCTATATGGTGGTTTTGCTGGGTGTCTAGTTTGGTTTGTTTGATGATATTGAGCATCCCGATCACGCCATTCATAGGGGTGCGGATCTCATGACTCATGCTTGCTAAAAATTCACTTTTGGCTTTTACTGCTTGTTCAGCAGCTTCTTTTGCTTGAACGAGTTGTTGTTCGGTCTCTATACGGCGCTGACTTGCGTGTAAACTACCAATGAGTGCCGCAACTGCGATTAAAAAGCTTTCTTCATTTTTACTCCAATGTCTGCGGTTATGACATTTTTCGGCGCACACAACTCCCATTGTTTTGCTACCAGTAGGAATGATCACTGTCAGCATTGAGCGTATATTAAACCAATCAAGGTAGTTGCTACGTAGGTCACTAGTCAGTGGATGTTGCTGAGCATCACTGGCGTTAATTACAGCGTGATTGTTAATGGCATCAAAATAATTTTGAAATTCAAATTGTTGCAGTGAAATCGGCTCGCTAAATTCAGGCTGACTTTGGTCGTGAATAGCAAAGGTATTGAGCGATTGGCGATCGTCACTAAATAGCCAAATACTCGCGCGATCAATATCAAATGCGTGACAAATTGCTTGCACAATCACATGTTTAGATAAGTTAAGGTTACCCGTCAGTACAGCATCATTAACGGTAAGAGAGGCTAAAATCTCATTATGTAAGGCTATTTTGTTGTTTTCTATCTCACCTCGCTTACGGGTATCAATATTTTGTAGTGAACCAAAAAGCTTTATACAACGGCCATTTTTATGCTCGGCTTCACCATGTAGCAGCACCCAAACTTCATCACCTTCAGCAGTGATGATTTGCACTTGAGTCTCAAAACTCTCACCATACTTGATTGCACGCTCGTTAAGGCGACGAATTTTATCCCGGCTTTCACCAGCCTTAAAATGTGTAAAGTTAGCAGGCCACTCTGGTTGTACATTAAGAGGAAACTTAAAAATTTGCTTGGTCATATCAGACCAATAGACGGTTCTTGTCTCTAGATTAAAAGACCAAGCGCCGACTTTAGCAAGGCTACTCATAGTTTCTAACATACGTTCGCTTTTGTACTGTCTTTCAACCATGCGTAAAAAGAATACAGAGGCGCCAGCAAACAAGATACAGAATAAAATAATGGCCAGTCTTAGCGGCCAAATAGCAGAACTTGGTGGCTGCCATCCAGATTTTGGTGTGGCGTACATCTGCCACTCACCACCTGGAAAGTTAATTCTAAAGCTCAGAGGGTTGGTATTGAGCACGTCCTTAGAGCCGAAGAAAAAATCACCTTTAGCACCAAGGCCATTTCTGCCTTGTAGGGCAACATCATAATGCTGACTTAGCGCGATTAACCCCGAGTTTGTGTAGATTTTATCTATGTCGAGAACAACAGAGAGGAGCCCCCAAAAAGTGAGTTCTGGTGGAGTGAATACGGGCATTCTTGCTATTAATGCTTGACCACCTTGCACCAACTCTAAGGGGCCGGCCATAACAATACGGTTTTCATCTCGTGCTCTAATTGCGTCGTCACGCTGCGCTGGGTTTTCTAAAAAGTTTAGCCCGATAGATTTCTCATTACCCACAAGAGGATAAGTCATCTGAATAACCATATCAGGGGCCGCGCCGATGTTTCTAAGCTCTGAAGACGTTGAAAATAAAGGGCTGGCAATTTGCGTGAAGCGGGCTTGGTCTAAATTGGGTTCGGCAGCTACAGCAACTGCAAGCCCTCGCACAAGTTGAATGTTAGATATTAAGGTTGCTTCGAGCTCTGCACGATAGGCACTTACTTTTGCCAGTTCCTGTGCACGAAAAGCATCTTTCTCGCGGCTGTAATTAATTTGGTCGATTACAAGACCAATCACGATGATCCAGGCAAGTGAAAACCAGAAGGCTAGCTTCAGTTTTTGTAGTTTTTTATTATCTGTTTCGGTCGCTAGCGGCATGAGAAATATCAGGTTTTATACTATTTACCTACTATAGACAATTTCTGTGGTAATTAACAATGAACAGCAAATCTATAAACCTAATTTCAATTATTTGTATCGCAACACTATTCTTTCACAAAACTCAGGTTAATATAGTGTTACTTTAGCGCAAGGATAATTGGCATGTTTAAGATAATCAAATGGTTACTAATAGGTTTGTTCGTTGTAATGTTACTCGCAACGGGGCTTGTTTATGGCGTATTAAACTTAAGTTTACCGGCACTTGATGGTCGCGGTAAAAGCGACGCTATTTCGCAATCAGTTAAGATTGAGCGAGATACCTTAGGACAGGCTGTTATTCATGCCGAAAACCGATTAGATGCAGCCTATGCTCTTGGTTTTGCTCATGGTCAGGACCGATTCTTTCAAATGGATTTACTGCGCCGTAATGCTGCAGGTGAGCTTAGTGAGTTATTTGGTAAAGCAGCCGTTGGGCTTGATAAAAAAATGCGCTTTCATCAGTTACGTAAACGCAGTCAGATTGCTGTCGCGCAGTTACCTGCTAAAGATAAAGCGCTATTAAAAGCGTACGCGAATGGGGTTAATGAAGGCCATGCGCAAGTGGGTTTCGATAGCTTTGAATATTTACTCACAGGCGCTGAAGCAAAACCTTGGCAAAGCGAAGACAGCTTACTAATCATTTTTAGTATGTATTTAGATTTACAAACGGCCACCTTTGAGCGCGACAAAACACTGATCGAAATCGAAGATTTATATGGTAAGGCGATGGTTGACTTTATTACTCAGCCTAGCCTTTATCAAGCGGCACTCGATAATAGCCAATTAGCGCCTTATAACGGCGGTATTCCTAATCTCAAAGACGCTCAATGGGCTATGACTGACATTGCAGACCGAAAGGAACTTGGCAGTAATAACTGGGCGGTTACTGGACAGTTAACTGAAACAGGTGCTGCAATGCTGTCTGACGATATGCATTTATCGTTTGCTGTGCCAATCATTTGGTACCGAGCCCAGCTCAATTACCCACTCAATGGTGAAATGCAGCAAATCACCGGTGTGTCACTACCTGGGGCTCCTGCCATTGTTGTTGGTACCAATAATAAAATAGCGTGGGGATTCACCAATGGTTATCTAGATACAGCCGACTGGATAGCTCTTGAGAGTAAAGAGAAAACCTGGCAGATAGATGAACCTATCTTACTCAATGACGGCAACAGCGAAAATTACGCTTTAACCATGAGTGAGTATGGCCCAGTTACAGAAATCAACGGCAAACCTTATGCGCTAAGTTGGGTTGCCCACCATGAGTATGCGGTTGATATGGAGTTACTTAAGCTTGAGCAAGCAAACACGGTTGATGATGCACTAGCGCTTGCTGCTGAGGTGGGTATTCCTGTACAAAATCTGATGGTTGTTGATGATAAAGGTAATGCAGCTTGGAAGAATATGGGAGCCGTGCCTGCCCGTAAAGAGCCCCATCAATTAGCTGTGGCTGAGCAAGCGTATCCTGCACAGTGGCACGAAAACGAAACCCAGCGTCCATTTGTTAAAAACCCAGAAAGTGGCCGTTTATGGACGGGCAACTCACGAGTTGTTTCCGCAGAGGATGACCAGCGCTTTGGTAATGGTGCTTATGCCATGGGGGCTCGCTCGGCACAAATTCGCGACCGCTTATTTGAAAAACAACAGTTCAACGAACAAGATTTTTATGACTTACAACATGATAACGAAGCGCGTTTCTTAACGGCTTGGCATAAACTGCTGGTCAAACAGCTTAGCACTGCAGGCGATAAATATGCCCTGTATTTAAAAGAGCTAAATAATTGGCAGGCGTGTGCTTGTAGCGACTCAATTGGCTACACCTTAGTAAAGCGCTACCGCAGTGAAGTGATTAACGGCTTATTTAGCCCGTTAGAGAATAAGCTAAAAGCTCTCGATAGTAGCTTAAAACCAGTAAAACGAGACTTAGAGCCTGCTGTTTGGCAACTTATCGAAGCGCAGCCTGAAGCATGGTTAAACCCTGAGTATGCAAACTGGCAACAACAAATGATAGGAGCTTTTGATCGCGTTATCACTAAACTAACCGAGCAATACGGTAACAACCCGCACAGCTGGAAGTGGGGCAAGGTTAACGAATTAGTGATTGAGCACCCATTTGCCAAGCAAATACCCGCACTTAAAAGTTTATTGAATATGCCAACAGCACCAGGGGTTGGTGATACCTTTATGCCTTCGGTGCAAGGACGTAGCTTTGGTGCTTCACAGCGCTTTATTGTTCAACCTGGGCACTTAGATGAAGCGATCATGGCTATTCCGGGTGGGCAGTCGGGGCATCCATTGTCAGAATTTTATCGTGCCGGGTTTAACGATTATGTCAGTAATGGTTTAACGCCATTATTACCGCAGGAGATTGCCCACAGTATCACTATCGATGCGGTTAATTAACCGCATCAGCATCTTTGAAAGCAGGGCGATGGCCTTTAGCAATAGTTGTTTGGTTGCGCCCTGCATGCTTACTTTTATACAGCGCTTCATCGGCGTGTTGCAGCATTTTTTCTATTGAAGCGAGCGGTTGCCATTCAATAAGCCCAAAACTCATAGTGACATTGAGATCGGGGAATTCATGATGCGCTTTTAGTTCGGCGATTTTGATACGTAAAGTTTCAATTTTTGCGAAGGCTTGTTTTGCATCAGTGTTGGTTAATAAAATTAAAAACTCTTCGCCACCCCAGCGTACCGCTATATCTTCATCATTAATGAATTGGTGAATTAGCTTCGCAATATTAATGAGTATTGTATCTCCCTTATCATGGCCGTAATTGTCGTTAATACTTTTAAACTTATCAATATCAGCCATAACAATACAAAGACTGCTCTCTTGCTCAATACTTTTTTGATGTGCAGCAGTGATTAATTTTTTTGCAAAACGGCGATTGTAGAGCTTAGTGAGTGGATCGCGGGCTGCCATTTCTGTTAACTCAACCCGTTGCGACAAGGTGATTTCTCTAATTAGACCCATGCCATAGACCATAGGTAAACCGGCAATAATAATATTGATTACATTTACATGTGGTAGTAATTCTGGGTAAGCAAAGCTGTACTGAACATCTGAAAAAAATACATATAGCAGGGCGAATATCGCAATCATCACTAAGCTATATAAAGCTGCACGCTTAAAGGTTAATTGATAATCGATCATTAAAATACAAGACACAGTCCAAAGGTAAAACTGGAACCCTGCGCCTAAGCCAAGGGTGGCACAGACAATTACTGCATGAATAATTACTTCAAGACAAAATACTCTAAGTGCTAGCGAAGTTAGTCCTTGCTTAATTAAAAAGATGCCGCTTGCCCAAGCAAGCACACTCAAAATATTCACTAAAGCAAGCGTATTTGCACCTATGTGAGCAAATACGGGGATCAGCAAGACATGAACAATCAACGCGAAATAGGCGATTTTAGAAATAATCAGAAATTTAACGTGTTCAATCTCTTCTAAGCCAGATTGCTTTGATTGTTTTAATAAGTGTTTGATCAATCCAACCTCAAATACACATGGAGAGTAGCGTAATTATAGATGAAAAGTTGAGCAATGCAGGTTTATAATTGCTCGCTTTTGCTTTGTAAACGCATGTCACTGATGTTTATGAATGAGGCTAAGCGCCTGTTCACATCATGTTTGTTAAGCTTGGGGCTTGGCAGAGTGGGCATTTGATGCCACTCTAGTTAAAGCTAATCTAGAAACATGCTGAGCAATGTTTGCTGTGATTATTCTCTCGTGCCTAAAAAGGAGTAGCTATGCCGGCGGAAAAAACGCATTTAGAGATCTGTAATCTAACCAAAGAACAGTACCCACAAATAAAGACCCTCATGGATCAAGCGTACCCAGGGCTTGGTGGTGCTTGGCCAAGCCATACTATTTTTAGGCTAATAGACCAGTTTCCGGAAGGGCAAATAGGTATTGTTGACGATGGTGTTTTAGTGGGCATTGCCTTGAGTGTACAGGTTGATTACGCGCGCTTTTCTAACCCACATACCTACGAAGACATTGTTGATGGTCATGACCGTGTATTTAGTGATCCTGAAGGTGATGCACTTTATGGTTTAGATGTGGTGATTTCATCAACTCACCGAGGGATGCGACTGGGTCGTCGCTTATACGATGCACGTAAAGAGCTGTGTCGTCAGTATAACTTACGCGCTATTTTAGCGGGTGGGCGTATTCCGCGTTATTACAATCACAGTGCAGAGATGTCGCCGATGGAGTACATCGAAAAAGTTGACCACAAAGAGCTGTACGATCCGATTTTAAGCTTTCAGTTATCTAATGATTTCCAAGTTAAACGTTTACTTAAAAAATACCTTCCTGAAGATCAGGAGTCAGTTGGTTATGCCACTTTACTCGAGTGGAATAACATTATGTTTGAGCCGACGGATACGGTACTTGAGTCGACTAAATCAATTGTGCGTGTCGGTGCTGTACAGTGGCAAATGCGCTGTGTTGAGTCTGTCGAAGAGCTGCTCAAGCAAGTGGAATACTTTGTTGATACGGTGTCTGACTATAAGAGTGACTTTATTCTGTTTCCGGAATTTTTCAATGCCCCGTTAATGGGTCTTACCGAACAAAGTAATCAAACGGAAGCTATTCGCTATTTGGCCGAGTACACAGAAACCTTCCGTGATGCAATGTCACGCATGGCGGTTGAATACAATGCCAATATTATCACAGGCTCCATGCCACTCGCAGAAGATGACAAGATTTATAATGTCAGCTATTTGTGCCACCGCAGCGGTAAAATTGATGAGCAGCGTAAAATTCATATTACCCCTCACGAGCAAAATGACTGGGTGATCCAAGGCGGTGATAAAATTGCTGTATTTGAAACGGATGCGGGTCGTGTTGGTATTCAAATTTGTTACGATGTAGAGTTCCCTGAGCTGTCACGTATTCTCGCTAAGCAAGGGTTAGATATTTTGTTCGTGCCATTTTGGACGGATACAAAAAATAGTTACTTACGTGTACGCCATTGTGCACAAGCACGCGCAATTGAAAATGAATGTTATGTTGTGATTGCAGGCTCGGTTGGTAACTTACCTGAAGTAGAAAGCTTAGACGTACAGTATTCGCAATCAGCAGTGCTTACCCCTTCTGACTTTTCGTTCCCGCATGATGCAACCTTGAATGAAGCAACACCGAATACCGAAATGCTGTTATTCAGTGATTTAGATATGGATAAACTGAAAATCCTTCACAGTGAAGGTACTGTTAGAAACTTAAAAGACCGCCGCGAAGATTTGTATGACGTGATCTTGAAAAAGCGAGATCACTAATGGCGTGGTTGTATTTAATTGTCGCAGGTCTTTTAGAAATTGGCTGGCCTGTTGGCCTTAAAATGTCTCAACAGGCAGACAGTCGCTGGTTAGGCATTGCGATAGCCGTCGCATTTATGGTCGCTAGTGGTTTTATGCTGTGGTTGGCGCAAAAGGATATTCCGATGGGAACATCTTATGCGGTATGGACAGGCATAGGAGCAGCAGGCACTTTCTTAGTTGGTATTTTATTTTATGGGGATGCCGCCACATTTGGCCGTATTGCCGGAGTATTGCTGATAATTAGCGGTGTGATAACGCTAAAAATTAGTCATTAAAAAAGCGGCATAGCCGCTTTTTTAATGACTAGGAATAAGCCTAATTTGGTAGCATTACCAGGATGGCTGCCAGTGCAATCAACACAAGCCCAGCCGTGTCTTGGCGCTTTAAAGGTTGTTTTAACCAAAGAATCGATACCAAAATGGTAAAGAATACTTCTATCTGCCCCAGTGTTTTTACATAAGCAACATGCTGCAAGCTCATAGCGCTAAACCAACCGATTGAACCTAAACAGCTACAAACACTAACAGCGGTCGTGGTGCCTTTGTGATGCCACATTTTCTTAAATGTATCGCGTTCTTTGAATGCAATATACACGCACAGCATCAGGGTTTGTAAGCTGATAATCAGTAACAACACCCAAGCGGCCGAGTGTGGGAAAGTCAGCCCTGAATTTAAACTTGCCTCACGGATCCATGACGATGAAAGAGCAAAAGAAGTGCCGCAAGCAAGCCCAAGCAGTGCGGTGCCCAAATTAAAGTGTTTAACATTCGCGATGCCACTTAATAGCAATACCGCAATTGCACCAATAAATACGCCAACCCAACCTAGCAGTGAGAGTGCTGAGCCGAAGAACATAACGCCTAAAATGGCCGCCATCAGCGCTTCACTTTTTGCAAGCCCGGCACCGACTGCAAAGTTATTCATTTTAAACAGTTTTACCATCAAACCGGTGGCAAGGATTTGGACGATACTGGCGCCAACAATGTAGCCAATAAAAGCCAGATTAAAGTCAGGGAGTGCGGCGTCTTGATACTGATAAAGTACAAATAAATACAGGGCAGCAATCGGGCTGGCAATAATAAAGCGAGCAAGCGTTACCCCTGCAACGCTCACTGTTGCACTCAGTTTACTTTGCAGTGCATTGCGCCACGACTGCATAAATGCCGCAAAAATAGTTAAGAAAATCCAAGTCATATTGAAAATAAATTAATGAGGAGAGGCGCTTAGAGTAACAAAACCAAAGTATGAGAGCATTAGCTTATCGACCAACTTGAGAAAAACTCAGCTGTGACAATATGCCGCAGGGCTTTTATGCCGTCATTAGACTATAGTGACAATGATGCTATTGCTGGCCGCTGCTGTTTTAAGTAGCGGCTTTTTTTTGTTTACGCTAGGGTAGGGTATTACAGTTAAAAGATAAGGAAATATCATGACCACACTGATTATCTGTGCACTCATCGCAGTACTCATACCCTATTTAGCCAAAGCGCCTGTGGCTTTTGCACAAAATAAGTTGGCAGGCTACGACAATAAGCACCCACGCGAGCAACAAGCTAAACTAACCGGCTTTGGTGCTCGTGCGTTGGCAGCACATCAAAATAGCTTTGAATCGCTGATTATTTTTGCTGTCGCTCTGGCAGTCGTTATAGGTAGCAATAATGTCTATCAGGTAACTGAGACCCTAGCGATTGTGCATGTTATTGCCCGTGTGTTGTATTGTATTTTCTACTACATAAACCAAGATATTCTGCGCTCATTAGTTTGGCTAGTAGGCTATGTTTGTGCTGTGGCGATGATTGCTGTTTGCCTCTAGTTACAAAGCAATAAGTTAAAAACCACAAAGCAAGCGGCTTAAATAAGGCGCTTGCTTTAGGGTCTTAAGTGGTTACTTTTACTTAGAGCTAACTTTAATTTTTTCTATTAAATCCTTTGCTTGATAGTTTTCGTCTAAGGCGAAATCGAGTTGTACTAAGGCGTTTTGAAAGCCAGATTCAGACGGCGCATATTGCCATTGTTTTAAGGCTCTTTTCGCTTCTCGATTGAAAACTCCTTCAGGCTCTGCACTTACTACACTAACATTGCTGGTGGCGCCACTTGGTAAAATATCGTATTTCAAAACGACTGAACCGCTAATACCTTGCTCTGCCGCTTGAATTGGGTATATCGGCTCTACACGCATAACCGCTTGATAGTCCTTTGTCTTTTCAACGGACATCGGCTGTTTTGCAATGGCAAAGCTGCTAAGCATGCCCGCTGTAAAAATAACTAACGCTGTTTTTGCAATAAATGAGCTGTTGTCGATCTGCTTTATTTGATTTAGACGTTGTAACATGGTGTTTTTATCTCCGTATTGTGAATAAGCCATTAAGCCTGTTCTGCTAAAGCTTGCACAGTGCACTAATGCCTTACTGTATAGAATTCGTTGTTCAGTTGATTTATTTTTGAGTACTTGCTCATCACATGAAAGCTCTTGAATGCGGCGCAGACTTGCATAACCAAGCCAAGCGACAGGGTTAAACCACAGCAAAATAGTGGCACTTAACGCGATGGCATTAATTAGGTTATCTTTGCGTTTAATGTGCACTGATTCATGCTCTAAAATAAGCGCTAAAGCATGGCTGTTGTAATGGCTTTGATAGTTTGTAGGCATTACTAGCTTGGTGTTTATAACTCCTACAACCATAGGTGAGCTCACTTGGTTGCTTTGGTATATGCGTATACTTTGGTTGTTGTGATGATCAAGCGTAATTGGTACTAATTGCAGTTTTGCTAGAAAACGGTAATGAAAATATACGGCAGTGATCAGCAGTGCGGCACTAATAAAGCCATAAATAGCAAACCAAGTGAGCGTAAACTGCGGCATTATTGCTGTGTTTGGTGTGATAGTCAGCTTACTGATAAAGTCGTTTTGAATTGGTTTTAAGTGTTCTGGTAGGTTCGCTAACAATAAACTAATTGGTAAAAGCGCCCACAGTGTATAAACCAAGCGTGCCGATAGCTGGCTTAGTAACTTTCGCTCTAGCAGTAATAAAAACATAATTGCAGATGAGATCAAAAGTTGTTGATCTAACAGCCAATTAAAAAATGCATCTAACATAACAAGCCTTATTTTTGCTGTTTTTCCCAATCATCGATGACCTTTTTCAGCTCATCAATATCATGTTGCGAGAGTTGCTCTGATTTAGCAAAGCCACTCACCAGTGGCGCAATACGGCCATTAAAAAAGCGTTCAATAAAGCTTTGGCTTTCTTTTAATGTGTATTCTTCACGAGCAATACAAGGGGTGTAGTTATATTGGCGACCTTGTTTCTCGAAGCTTAGTGCGCCTTTTTTAACTAAACGGCTTAGTAGCGTTTTAATGGTTTTTTCGTGCCATTCTTTATCGTCACTTAAACGCGCAATTACTTCACTAGCCGTGGCTGGGTAGCCAAGCCATACCGCATCTAATACTTCGAATTCAGCTTTAGAAAGTTCAATCATTTTTATGCCTACAGATGTAATCTTTAATTTAAGATTACACGTGTAATCAATTAATGCAAACTTTTTTGTTAGAGAATGTCACTTTTTTTGATACTGACTATCTGCCCTTCGGGCAAATTCAGCGTGGTGAGTGACAGTTTTGCGATATCTGTGCGGTACAGGTCGATGACTTTGTAGCCACAAAAACGTGCCATTTTACGTATTTGCCGGTTTAAACCTTGTTTTAAGACGATGCAAAACTGTGTTTCGGTGACTTGAGCCACCTCACAAGGGAGGGTTATTTGTTTATCTACAGGCACACCGTTTGCCATTTTTTTACAAAAATCACTATCAAGAGGTTTATCTACGGTGACTAAATAGCGCTTGGGTTGGTGGTAATCAGGGTGGATAAGTTGATTACAAAACTCACCGTCATTGGTCAAAATCAACAAACCTCGGGAGTCTTTGTCGAGCCGGCCAATTGGGTAAACCCGGGTAGTTTTAGGCAGACTATGAATAAGACTGGTTGGGTCGTCAGCATTTAATTTGCAATCTATACCAACGGGTTTGTGATACGCAAAGTAGGTGAGTGGCGCTTTTGCTGAAATTTTTTCGCCAAGTACAATCACATCATCGTGCTCATCAACATGATCTATATGATTTGCGGCACGGCCATTTACTGTTACCTCACCTTGATCTATCAAACGCGATGCTTGCTTTCGAGAGCAAACACCCGCATGGGCAATAAATTTAGCAAGTCGTACTTTTTCTGGCATGAGTGATTTTTGTACAATTAATTTGATCACAGTATACCAAAATCACGTATAGATAGTTCCACCATCAAAGAGGAACGCACATGCCTATCAAGTTATCAGAGCTTGCAGACCATCAGCCACTGCAAAAAGTTATCCTTCATTCGTTGGAAATGGCGCTGTATCAAGTGTCTGTGCTAATAAATAACGTTGAGTATTATGTCACTGATGAGCAAGGTGAGTTTATTCGCGATATTAGCCCGTTGCACATTCAAAAGCGCCTCGATCACTTAAGTTATGGTGATATGGTTTTACGCCACACCAGTGCTTATGATGAAATGTGCGGTCAGCCCGAAAAGCTGGCGAGTAACATGCTCGAAGTACCTTATGGCAAGAACCACTTATACTGATTAACGATATAAGCGTATACTGAGTCATAACATTTTATAGGTATGCTATGTATCAATTAAAAAGTGATGACTCAGCTGATCTAAACAATCAGCTAAGAGAACATATTGTGGCTTTCAACGCCGCGCATTTTAATGCCGAGCGTATTCCTTTAGGCTTTAAGTTCGTTAATAAACATAACAGTGTTGTAGCTGGTATTCATGGCCAAGTATTTGGTAATTGGCTGCTTATTAGTTGGCTTTGGTGTGATGATAAGACGCGTGGTAAAGGGCTTGCGACACGATTGTTAGCTGAATTAGAGAGCAAAGCTAAAGCGTTTGGTGCAAATACCGCTCAACTTGATACGCTCGATTTTCAAGCCAAACCCTTTTACGAAAAAAACGGCTACCAAGTCAAATACGAAATGAGTAACTACCCACTCGACGGCTGCCGTTATTTTATGGAAAAACCCCTTTAATTTTTGGTTTTAATCACTTCGCTTTAAGCACGTCTTGCTCGGTAAATGTAACTCCTAAGAAAGGGGTCGCTTCAGGGGCAAGCATAAAGGTGCGAATGTTCATGTGGTCTTGCCCTTCAGGATTGTGTAATACATCATCACGATAAAACGCGCCAAAACAATCGAGGGTATTTTGTTTGCTTAGTTGATTAAGCTTTGCAAAGGCAAAAATTTTACATGAGCCATTATTTTCATTTGCCTCGCTAAGCAAGCCATGATTATTAAAAGCGCTTGGGGTAAAATCATAATTGCTGTCAATTACCGCCATGGTATCGGTAAACTCAATTTGCTGTGGTGTGCTTGCTAATTTCGAAAGAAATTCGTTAAGAGTCATTGCTTGTCCTTAAAAATTGTTCTTTATCAACTCTAACTCATTCACTTGCTGATTGATATTAAACTTAAAATTCTCTAAAAAGTTCATACCTAATAAGCCATAGCCAGCATGATTTTCTATTACCAGCACTTCAAAATTACGAATACGTTGTTGTCCGACTTGAAAGGATTCGAGCTGATACCGCTGTGCTTCAACAATGCCATTAGCTGTGTTTACCTTAAGTGCGCCAAGAAAATTTGCTGGAGTGTTAAGCGAGTTTAATAATGTTTGGTTGATTACAGTAAAGCTAGCGCCTGTGTCGATCATCAGTTCGGTTTCAATATCATCGTTGATAATACTGTTTACTAAATAATGTGAACCTCGAGCGGTTAATTTTATAACTTCAACACCTGCTAAGGCTTGTTGAATCAATAGGTGTAATTGCTCGGCCTGTTGTTTATAGTCATGATCTTCAGGCAGTTGATCTAGGGTTATTTGGCTCGCGACGTAATCTTCTAAATGATAGTTAGCTAATGCATAGTTATATAAGTACTGCGCATTGCCAGGCGTGTAATCAAGCCATTGTTGACTAATATTAAGCAGGGCTTGCCATTGTTGCGTCGCAATAAGTTCATCAATATAGGATGTGCTTAGCTCGTCTATTTGTTTGTTAAGTTGTTGTTTATCATTGCTGTCTAACTGGTTGCTAAGAGCCAGTAAATTGATGATTCCTTGTTGGGTATCACCTTGTGCGATTAAACGCTTAGCTTCAAGTTCAAGCATGGTGACATCGTAAGGGTGGCTATTTAAAAAGGCCGTTAAAAATTGCTCACTTAAAGTGAATTTTTTATGGGAAAGCCATGATTCTAGTTGCTGTTGCCAAGCTTGCTTTAGCTGCCTTGCATAGCGAGGTTCATTCACAAGTAATTGAGTGTACTCAGCGACGGCTTTATCAAATAACTGATTGCTAAATAGTGCAACTGCTTGCTGGAAGTGGGCAGGTAAGACCGTGCCTTTTTGTACTTTAGGCGCTGGTGCGACAGTTTCTATTTCTATAGGCTTTGCTGGGTTAAAAAGCTGCCAAATAAAGTAACCATTTAAACTAAGAGAAAGTAGCAATATTAATTTAAGAAAAGCATTCATCCGTTTCGCCCACCAGTTTTAAATCTTTGTTGCCTACTTGCTCAGCATAAAACAAATTTCTCAAAGTCGTTACTTTTTAATCAAATGATTGAGCGCCATGATATTGCTTATTTCAATATCTGCTAATCCTTGATAACGATATTGCGTTGCTTGGTTATTTAGCCAAACGCTTTGGCATCCGGCATTATTGGCGCCTTGGACATCAGTATCTAGGCTATCGCCAATGTGCAAAATTTCCTTGTGAGGCACTTCTAATTTTTTGGCTGCGCTATCAAATAAGGCGCTGTGCGGCTTTGCTTTTCCGTGTGGGCCTGCTTGTAAAACTAACTCAAACACACCATTAAGGTTAAACTTTTCTACTTCGACATTACCATTGGTGATGGCGATGAGGCGGTAGTGTTTACTGAGGTTAGCAAGTAATTCAAGCACTTCATCAGTCACGGTTATTTGACTGCGGGCATCAGCGAATGCCTGATAAGCGTTTTCGGCATGCAACTGAGCTTGCTCTGCTGAAAAACCCAGATCGGTCATGGCATAGTGTAATGCTGCTTGTCGCCAGCGTGTAACGTCATCAATTAAAGTTGCATCATGTTTTAAAGCATTATCGCGGCATGTTAACCAGTAGCTCATGCTATCGTCTGGCCATTGGTCTAATGCTTCTAAGTAATCAGCTTGTGCTTGTAAGGCTGATTTTATGATCGGATGGTTGTTGTAAAGTGTGTCGTCTAAATCAAAACTTAAAACTGAAACTGGCGATAGGGCACGGTTAAATCGGATCATAATGACAAGGGTTTACTCTGATGTTGAGCGCTTTTTAGCGCGTGGATGGGTGTTATCGTACACTTTAGCTAAATGCTGAAAATCTAAATGCGTATAAACTTGCGTTGCAGACAAACTACTGTGTCCTAAGAGTTCTTGTACGGCACGCAGATCCCCTGATGATTCTAAGATATGTGATGCAAACGAGTGGCGTAATTTATGCGGATGCACTTGCGAGCTGATCCCTTGCTTAATTCCCCATTCTTGCATCCGTAAGCGAACTTGGCGTACGGAAATTCGCTTTTTTTGGCTGCTAACAAACACGGCTATTTCATCAGGATGTGCAAATTGAGGGCGAATTTTCAGCCATGCTTTTAATGCACTGAGCGCTTTGCTGCCTACAGGTAATAAGCGTTCTTTGTTACCTTTACCACGGACTAAAATTTCGCCTTCAGTTGGATTTATATCCTGTATGTTAGCACCAACTAACTCGCTAATGCGCAGACCCGAAGAGTACATTAATTCCATCATGGCTTTGTCACGAATAGCTAAAGGCTCATCATCTGGCAGTTCTAAAAGCTTAGCCATTTGATCTACGTCTAAATTTTTGGGTAAAGGCTTGGAAAATTTTGGCCCTTTAATGGCCTCTGCCGGATTGTGATAATGTACCTGACTGGCTATATTTTTGGCTTTTAAGAATTTATATAAACTGCGAATACAGCTTAGTTTTAAACTGATTGTGCGACCACTCAATTGTTTGCTGCGCATTTGCATGCTGTAACGGCGAATATGCTCACCTTGAACAGCAAACCAGTCTTCACATAGTTTACTAAAGTACAAAGCTGCGAAGCCTAGTTGGCTCGTATATTGGTTTACTGTGTGCGCTGAGTATTGTTTTTCGTAGCGTAAGTAGTCTGCAAAAAGTTGGATGGGTGTTCGCCAAGCATCACTTAATTCATTAATGTCTGGCGTTGTCACATCGCTCATGCAAGTTCCAATAAGCGCAGTTGCAATGAGCGCACAAACTCAAGGACAAAAAAGCTGTCTTTTGCCGGTTCGAAGTGATTTACGTCATCACTACCAAACGCCAAAATAGCCACAGGGTGTTTCGTGTTACCAATTAGATATAAAGCAGTCGATTGAGTCGTGTCTGAAAACAGTAAGTCTCTTTCTTGTTGGCTTACTCGACCCAAGTAAATGCCGTCGTTTTGCAGGCGATGAGCAATTAATTCATCAAACTTTTTATCGTACTTAACTAACTGGCATTCGTTAATGGATGGGTTCGTGCAGATAATATTGCGCAAGTTGCTAGCCAGTGTCGTAAAGTCGTAGTTAGTCCATAACTGACGATGACAGTCGCTAAATAAGCGGTAAATTAACTCGTTTTCTTTTGCTTGTTCAACGAGCTGCTCAATTTTATTTTTTAATAGCGTATTGTGTTCACGTAATTGGCGCTGTTGAATATGCACCAAAGACGTTGTCCCAGCCGTTTGCTGTTGTAGTTCAACTTCAGCGAGCACATCAGGGTTTTTAATAAAAAAATCAGGGTGTGCTTTTAAATATTCAGCAATTTGTTGTTCTGTTAGTTTGCTCATAGTGCCACTTGTCCATCAAAAACATGCTCAGCAGGGCCTGTCATTCGTACAGGGTGGCCTTCGCCTTGCCAGCGTACTTGCAAACTGCCGCCGGGTAAGTCAACTTGTACGGTAGTAGCAAGTTTACTCTGAATTTGACCAACCACGACCGCAGCACAGGCACCTGTACCACAGGCCAAGGTTTCACTAACGCCACGTTCCCACACTCTTAGTTTAATGTGATCTTGCGAAATTACCTGCATAAAACCAACATTTGCGCGTTGTGGAAAGCGTTCATGATTTTCAAGCAGTGGGCCTAAGGTGGCGACTTCTGCGCTATGAATGTCATCAACTTCTAAAACGCAGTGCGGGTTACCCATCGATACTGCGCCACTAAATACCGTATGTTCTTCCGTGCGAAGAATATAGGTCAACTCACGCTTGCTGGCTTTTAATGGGATTTTGTTCGGTTCAAAATTGGGGTGGCCCATATTTACCGTTACTTGGCCATCTTTCTCTATATAAAGCGTGAGGTTACCAGATTTTGTTGAAACCGAGATTTTATGCTTATTGGTCAGGCCTTTCATACGTACAAAGCGGGCGAAACAGCGCGCACCGTTGCCGCACTGTTCAACTTCGTTACCATCGGCATTGAAAATTCGATAATGAAAATCGAGATCAGGAGAGTAAGGGGCTTCAACCATAAGCAGTTGATCGAAGCCAATGCCGAAATGGCGATCTGCCAGCTTCTTTATTTGATCACGTGATAAAAAAACATTTTGAGTAATGTTATCAATAACGACAAAGTCATTACCTAGGCCGTGCATTTTTGAAAAATTAACTAACATAACGCTCTAATTCGGGTTTGCTCTGAGCTAATCATGCCACAGAGCAGGGCGGTTATAAAAACGTTTATGGTAAAATTTTCTCACCTTGCCAAAGGCTTTCTAAGGTTTCGCGTTGGCGAATTAAATGGCTTTGTTGGCCATCCACCATAATCTCTGCAACACGCGGGCGTGAGTTGTAGTTTGAGCTCATGGTAAAACCATATGCGCCAGCGCTGCGCTGCGCTAAAAGGTCACCGGCTTGAAGTGCAAGCTCACGGTCTTTACCTAAAAAGTCACCGGTTTCACAGACAGGGCCGACAATGTCGTAGTTGTAAGTAGGCGTATCATCTGCGCGAGGTTCAACTGGTACAATACTTTGCCAAGCTTGATACAGCGATGGACGCAACATATCGTTCATGCCTGCATCAACAATAGCAAAGAACTTATCTTGGTTTTGTTTAATAAACTCAACTTTAGTAACTAAAATACCTGCGTTGGCTGCAATCGCACGACCAGGTTCAAAAATAAGTTCTAAATCTTGGTAGTCTGCTAATCGAGCGGTAATTTTATCAACATACTCGCTTGGATGAGGAGGTGTTTCGCCATTATAAGGCACCCCAAGACCACCACCGATATCTAGGTGAGTTAGCTTGATGCCAACCGCTTTTAACTCTTCGATAAGAGTCAGTACTTTTTCAAGGGCTGCTAAGAAAGGTTTTATTTCCGTTAGCTGCGAACCGATGTGGCAATCTACACCGGTAATTTTTAAACCGGGTAATGATGCTGCATGTTGATACACAGTTACCGCAGTTTGAATATCAATACCAAACTTATTCTCTTTTAAGCCGGTTGAGATATAAGGGTGCGTTTTTGCATCTATATCTGGGTTTACGCGAATCGAAATCGGTGCCACTAAGTTAAGATCCGTTGCCACTTTTGAAATACGCTCAAGCTCAGCCACTGACTCAACGTTAAAACACTTGATCCCCAATTCAAGTGCATAGGCAATTTCGTCAGCGGTTTTTGCAACGCCAGAAAAAACAACCTTACTTGCGTCTCCGCCTGCTTGGATAACGCGCGCAAGCTCACCTTTTGAGACAATATCAAAACCTGACCCAAGTCGCGCTAAAATATTCAGCACGGCAATATTTGAGTTGGCTTTTACGGCATAGCACACCAAGCTCTTATGTGACTTAGCAGCTTCAGCGAATGCTAGATAATGACGTTCAAAGGTTTTGCGAGAATAGATATAACAAGGCGTACCATATTGTTCGGCAAGCTCTTTGACAGCGATGTCTTCAGCGAACAGCTGATTATTATTGTAGTTAAAAAAGTCCATCTATTGGTCCTGTTTTTGCTCTGGTTGTTCGGATGGATCAGCTTGCGGCTGAGACTTTGCAGGCGGCTTAGTATCATCTGGCAGATAAAGAGCACCACTTTGTCCGCAACCTGCTAGGGTTAGTAGAAGGGCGCTTAGAGGTAAAATGGTTTTTAATTTTTGGCTATGAGTCTCTTTCATTAGATTAATACGGTTGCTGGCTTTATAATCGCAGAGTAACAGAATATTTAAAAAATGCAGCTATTCGCGGATGAATTTATTCCTGTTACACTTGATGTACACAATCTGCCCCCAGATCTAGGCTTAAAGCCAGTTAAAGGACACTAAAATGACTGATCATGAATACCACACACTAGCCGATGCATTAATGCTAACTATTGAAGAGCAAATCGATGAATGTGATGCCGATTTAGACTATGAATCAGCGTCAGGTATTTTAGAAATCATCTTTCCTGATCGCAGTAAAATTGTGATCAACAAGCAAGCACCATTACACCAAGTTTGGGTTGCGACTAAATTTAATGGTCACCATTTTGAACTACGCGACGATAAGTGGATTGATAACCGCTCAGGTGCAGAGTTTTGGCAATTTATGTGTGATGCGGCAACTCGCCAAGCAGGTCAAACAATTGAATGGCGTTCTGAACTATGAGTTTAGAGTTTGTTGAGTACTCAGCACAAGGCGACCACAAAGCAACGGTTATCTGGCTACATGGTTTAGGTGATTCGGGTGATGGTTTTGCCCCAGTTGCACCGCAACTTGCTCTACCAAAAGAGCTTGGCGTACGTTTTGTGTTTCCACATGCGCCAGTGCAGCCGGTCACCATAAATGGTGGTATGGCAATGCGTTCTTGGTACGATATTAAATCGATGGATTTAGATAAGCGTGCTGACGAGCAAGGGGTTCGCGAATCCGCTGCAAAAGTGGCTGCAATTATTGATCAAGAAATAGCAAATGGTATCGCCCCAAACAAAATTATTCTTGCCGGTTTTTCGCAAGGGGGTGTGGTATCTCTGCACTTAGCGCCACGTCTAGATTATAAATTAGCGGGTGTAATGGCACTTTCAACCTATATGTGTGTGCCTGCAAAATTTGCCGATGAAGCCAAGCAGCAGGGGTTAAATATTTTTATGGCACATGGTCGATTTGACGATGTGGTACCGCATAGTGCAGGCAGACAAGCATTTGACGTGCTTAGCGCTAACAACATGGAAGTAAGCTGGCAAGACTATCCGATGGCGCACCAAGTTTGTGGTGAAGAGTTAATGGCTATTCGTGAATGGTTAATTGCTCGCTTGAGTTAATTTTTGGTTTTAGAGGCCAACATGACAAAGAAACTTGTAATTACAGCAAATATGAATGCCGTTGAATCGGCAGGTTCAACTCCTACAGCAGTGACTTACCAATGGCATTGGCGACGCATTTTTATGGTTAGCAGTGTTATCTTAGTAGCATTGGCTATTTTAGTGTATAGCTTTACTGGTGCTGTAAATGCTGAACAATCTCCGCAAGATGAACCGCAAGCAGAGTTTACAAATGCTGAATTACAAGCTTCTTTAAATGACGCTGAGCAAGAAGAGCCAAAAGAAGTCGATGCTTCGTTAATGAATGAGCAAACACCGCAGGCTGATAGCACAGAAACTACTAAAGCAGAGGTTGTGAGTTCAAACATTGTAGAACCTGACGTTACAACAGCAGAGACTGAGTTCGACAGTGAAGAGGTTGTTGATGAGCAACAACCTGAAACACCAGCTGTCACCCCTGATGGTGAAGAAGCACCACAAACTGAACAGCAAGTAGAGATTGCTGCTGCTCCTGATGCTCAGCAGCAGTTTTCGCAGTCAGCACATATTGCCAGTGTCGCAATTGGCGCTAAAATAGACACAGATAAAGTAAGCCGCGCGGTATTAACAACCGATGTTGTTGATCGAGAACCAGTAAACGTTTTAAAAAACGATGTAAAATTAGCGCAAATAAGCAATAGCCTGAGCTTTTTTAGCGAGCTTAGAAATATGCAGGGACAAGCTGTTCGTCACCAATGGTATTACCAAGGTCAACAGCTTGCTTCGATTGAATTGGCCGTAAGTAGTCCACGTTTTCGTACTTATTCAACGAAAAACATTATGCCAGAACAACTGGGTGATTGGCGTGTTGAAGTTATTGACGCAGATGGCAACTTACTGGCCCAAAAAGAATTTAGAATTTTAGCTGAGTAATATTTAGTATCAGCCTGATAATTAATTGGATTTTTCATGACACAGACAACAAAACTAGTTCGTATCGCTACCCGTAAAAGTGCACTTGCTTTATGGCAGGCTGAATTTGTAAAAGCTCAACTAGAGCACTTCCACGACGATGTAACGGTAGAGTTGGTTCCTATGTCGACGCAAGGCGATATTATCCTTGATACACCACTGGCCAAGATTGGTGGTAAAGGCTTATTCGTAAAAGAGCTTGAGCAAGCCATGCTTGATGGTCGTGCAGATATCGCGGTGCATTCAATGAAAGATGTGCCTGTTGAGTTTCCTGAAGGGTTAGCGTTACACACAATTTGTGAGCGTGAAGACCCGCGCGATGCGTTTGTATCAAACAACTACAAAAGCTTAGATGAGTTACCACAAGGCGCTATTGTTGGTACATCAAGCTTACGCCGCCAATGCCAAATTCGCGAAGCTCGCCCAGATTTAGACATTCGTGATTTACGCGGTAATGTTAATACTCGTTTAGCAAAACTAGATGATGGTCAATATGATGCAATCATCCTAGCTGCAGCGGGTCTAATTCGTTTAGAAATGCCTGAGCGTATTACAGCTTTTATCGAGCCAGAGGTATCATTACCTGCAAATGGTCAAGGTGCTGTGGGTATTGAGTGCCGTATTGATGATGAAGTGACAAAAGCACTGTTAGCGCCACTCGAACATAATGAAACACGTATTCG
Organism: Pseudoalteromonas shioyasakiensis; assembly: GCF_022398475.1. Lineage (GTDB taxonomy): Bacteria > Pseudomonadota > Gammaproteobacteria > Enterobacterales > Alteromonadaceae > Pseudoalteromonas. The sequence goes on from NZ_JAKEVM010000005.1 coordinate 40,930, forward strand.
TGTTAATGCTGAGCGTGCTATGAATCGCCGTTTAGAAGGTGGTTGCCAAGTGCCAATTGGTGCATTTGCATTGGTTGATGGTGAGCAAGTGCATTTACGTGGTTTAGTGGGCGCTATTGATGGCAGCCAAATGCTGCGTGATGAAGTGACAGGCCCTGTGGCTGACGCAGAGCAGTTAGGTATTACACTTGCTGAAAAGCTACTTGAGCAAGGTGCTGATAAAATTTTAGCTGAAGTATATAGAGACGCTTAATATGCATATTTTGATAACTCGTCCAGAAGGAAAAGGCACTGAGCTTGCTCTTGAGCTTCAGCAGGCGGGTTATCAAACAACCCTGTGTCCAGTCCTTACCTTAGATTACCTCACCGTAAATAGTAGTGAGCTCGCGCCGCTAGAAAATGCCGATAAAATCATTTTTATCTCGCAAGATGCCGTGCATGCCTTATTAAAACTCACACCAACCATCAACAAAGCAGCGCAACTTTATGCGGTCGGTCAGCAAACGGCTGATGCGGTTTATGAAGCCTTTGGGCGACGAGCCGCAGTGCCCAAACAGCATGATTCAGAAGGTCTGCTTGAATTAAAAACACTACAAGATGTTGAACTAAGTAACATCGTTTTAGTGAAAGGTGAAGGTGGGCGAACGACCATAGCAAAAACCTTAAAACAACGTGGTGCTTTATTAAATCAGTTGGTTGTTTACAAGCGGAGCGCAATTGAGAGCGAACCGGGCAAGTGGATGGACCACTGGCAAACAATTGATGTAGAAGGTATAGTCATTACCAGTAATGCAGCGGTGGATGCCATTTTTAATGGCCTAAATGAGCCTCAGCTTGCATGGTTGAAAGAGCGACAATTTTTCGTTGCCAGTGAGCGTATCGCTGATTATTTAAAGCAACAGAATGTCGCAAGAACACAGATACATATTGCTGCAGGGGCGAGCGACAGCGCTATGTTCACCTGCATTAATCAGCAAGGTAGCAAAATGAGTGAAGCAGAATCAAAACAACCCGCAAAGCCAGAGAAAAAAGCGCAAACGGCAAATATTGGGGCGAAAGCGCCTGTACAAGCTAAAAGAGGCATCAGCAAAACAGGTAGCTTAGCGTTACTTATTTCACTTTTAGTGGCTGGTGCAGTTGGCTATGAGTTTTATCTAAAATTAAATAGCGATCAGCAATCGGCTGTGGCATTGACTGAGCTGACAGATGAAAACCTACGCTTACAGCAGCAAATTGATGCATTAAAAAGTGCCCAACAAACAATGCAGCACTCGCTTTATAACAGTGAACAAAAGGTCACTGATGCACTAAATGAAAGTGCAGAGCAAACACAGCAGCAATTACAAGCGGCTTTAAAGCGCGCCGAGCAGCAAACTTTCACGCTTAATCCGCAAGAAGTCAAAAGCCTGCAGCGTATGGCCGAGTTTAAATTGTGGGCAGAGCACGATTACCAAGGGGCTGCTGCTGTGCTATCTCGCTTAGATAGCTTACTTGCAGAACACCCGGGTACAGGCGCTATTCGCCAAGCAATTCACCAAGATTTACAAACCTTGAATGCCATAGAACCTGTGGCTGTTGAAGCAATTTATTTAAAACTGCATGGCATTAATCAAAAAGTTGATGAACTGGTATTTAATGCTATTTCACTCCCTGAAGAGGTCGTCAAAGAAGACCCAAATCAATTAAGTGAAAATGTGAGTGAGTGGCGTCAAAACCTTGCGAAGTCGTGGCAGCAGTTTAAAGACTTCTTTGTAGAAGTACGCACACGTGAAGATATGGTTATCGCACCATTTTTAAGTGAGCAAGAGCGTCACCTAGTAAAACAGCGCTTAAGTTTATACTTAGCTCAAGCACAAGATGCTGTATTAAGTAAACAAAGCAGTGTGTATTTTAGTGCTGTTGATGCTGCTCATAGCTTGGTAAAAGATTACTTTAAACAAGATGATGCGCAAACAAAAGCGGCCTTAAAAAGTCTTGCTGAGCTTTCGAAAGAACAGCTCAATTTTAGTCCAAAAGTGTCATTACAAAGTACTGAGCAGGTGAAGGAGTGGGCACAATGATCCGCTTTTTATTAATCATTATTGCAATAGCAGTCTGCTTAGGGATTGCCCCTTTTTTTATAGATCAAAAGGGTTATGTACTAATTGCCTTTAATAAAACAACCATTGAAGGGACTATTTGGGGCGTTACTGCACTTTTAATATTGGCATTCGCTGCACTGTTTTTACTTTATAAGCTTTGCCGTTACGTAATATCTTTATATAGCCATACACGCCATGGTTTCTTTGCGCGCAGTGAAGAGCGTAAACAAGCGGCTATTGAGCAAGGTGTATGGAGCTTAATAAATAACGATTATACGGAGCTTGAGCTTGCACTTGATAACAACAGTGTTGCACAAAAGTGGAGCGATATACGTTTTGCGCTTCTAGCTAAAGCGGCACTGGCGAATAATGAAAATGAAAAAGCAATTAGCTATCTTGATAAAATAAGCCAAGATAAGCAGCTAAAAGTGGCTAATTTATGGATTGCTAGCGGCGAAACCAGCACTATTTTTGCTGACCTTAAAGCGTTAGCTGAACGCAAAAAAGCCTCTCGTTTAGAGCTTAAAATGTATGCCCATGTTTTAGTGCAAGAGCAAAAGTGGGCGGCACTTAATGACTTTATGCCACGTTTATTACGCAAAAAAGTACTTTCAGAGCAAGAGTGGCAACAATTGTTCGACCGTTACTTTGCAGCTCAGTCAAACGGGGATTTAACTGAGCGTTATGAGCAATTAGCCAAAAACTTGAAGCCACACGCAGAGGTAAGCTATTTAACGGCGATGGCGAAGGCAGGTGAGTTAAACAAAATTGAGCTAAGCTTAATTAAAATGATCAAAAAACCGCTACAGCATAAAGATTTAGCACGTATTTTACGTACTAGTAGCGCTGGCGATGCACTCAAGCTGCAATCAAGTTTGCAGGATGTATTAAAAAAAGACACCGAAAATACAGACTTATTACTAGCCCTTGCATGTTTAGCTAATGCTCACGGTGAATACGACTTAGCCGCGCGAGTGTTTGATAAAGCGCTTAATGCAGATAATCGCCATGCTTATTTGCAGCAAGCGGTGCTAAGCTACAGTAAGAGTGCCCAACCAGAAAAAGCATTGGTACTCTATCAATAATTTTACTCCAGCCAGCAAAGGAGCGATGGCTTGAAGAACTTATTTACACTGACAATAAGCATTGCACTTGCTTACTTTCTTACAGGGTACTTAAGTAATTCATTGCTGGCGATTGATGGCTATGCGGTTGCAGCATGGCCGCCTTCAGGTATTGCGCTTGCCAGTATCTTGCTACTTAGAAATCGTGCCTTGCCAGGGGTTCTGCTAGGGGCATTCTTTGTAAACCTTATTCACCTTGATAAAGCCACTGATATTTTTCACTGGCAAATGATGCTGCAGGCAATTGGCGTAACAACTGCATCTACATTCCAAGCTTGGCTTGCCTATTACATTATCATTCATGTCGTTAAACGCCCGATTGAATTATCATCATTAAAGCAAAGTATGCTTGGTTTAATGATTGGCGGCCCTTTGTGTAGCTTGATTGCTGCATCAATTGGCACCGGCTTACTGGTCATTAACAATGTTATTCCGAGTTATGCGGCGCTTAATAATTTTATCGCATGGTGGATTGGCGATAGCATTGGGGTACTGATATTCACGCCATTAATTTTAGCGGCATTTAGTTACCATCATACTCGCCAACGGCTGCAAATCATTGTGCCGTCGCTATTAATTTACGTGGTTATTTGTGTCAGCTTTTATGGTGCAGCTAGTGTAAAAAAAGACAAAGACTTACAGCGCCAGCAAGCTAAAGTCAGTGCTATTCACACGAACCTTGAACATAAAGTCGATGAAATTAAGTCGCACTTAGCCTTACTCGCAACTTTTTTTGCTAGTAGTGACATGGTTGATTTTGACGAATTTAAGCGCTTCACATCAAGGCAACTACAATACAGCGAAGAAATTCTTGCCCTTGAGTGGGCACCTAAGGTTATTCACTCACAACTAAATAATTATCAAAATTTACTGCGTGATGAACTGGGCGCTGACTATTATGTGAAAGAAAAAAGTGCTGCAGGGCAGTGGCAGCCGGTGAGTAAGCGAACGGTTTATTTTCCGGTGCAATATATTCATCCTTTAGCAGGGAACGAACCAGCACAAGGCTTTGATTTAGCCTCAAACGAGTTACGTAAACAAGCGTTAACTGACTCTCGGTTAATTAAGAATGTCACCGTCAGTGAGCCTATTACCCTGATGCAAGGTGATGGTAACGAAAAGGGCGTTTTATTCTTCAACCCAGTTTATTCAGACATTAATCACCAGGTCGGATTTAGAGGTTATGTTGTCGCCGTGGTCAATTTAGAAGTGTTAGCACAAACACTTAATTTTAATCAGAACACTGATATCGATGCCAGCTTCTATGACGTTACTGACGGCAGTAATCCTGTCGAAATTTACAGCCCACACCGTGTAGGTACAACAGCTATTGCGAGCTTCAACTTTATTATTGGTGAGCGCGTTTGGCAGGTAAAATTATGGGAGTCAGTTGCACAGTCGTCATGGTTGCCTTATTGGTTGGCGCAAATAGTCGGTATGCTGTTTGTTTGGTTATTGATCACCTTTTTGATTTCTGTAACTGGTACTAATATTCAAATTCGTCAGCAAGTGGCAAAGCAAACTCAAAGCCTTCGCGAAGAAAAATTAAAAGCCGATAAAGCCAGCCAAATTAAAAGTGAGTTCTTGGCGAATATGAGCCATGAAATACGCACGCCTATTAATGGTATTAAGGGTTTGCATTATTTAGCAATGCAAGAGCCTGACTGGCAACAAGCCCGTGGTTATATTGATCAAGCCGATGGTGCACTGAATGTACTATTACGGGTAATCAATGATGTTTTAGATTTTTCTAAAATAGAAGCTGGGCGATTGGAGCTACATCAAGAGCCTATTGATGTGAATGCGTTGGTTAGTGAGCTGACTAACTTATTGCAGTTTGAGCTTAACTCACGCTCTTTAGAATTTAGAGTTGAGCTTGATGCTTCTGAACACTTACTGATCCACACCGACCCAATTCGTTTAAAACAAGTATTGTTGAATTTGTTAAACAATGCGGTGAAGTTCACTCAAGAAGGCACGATTACATTACGTATTTGGCAGCAGGGTGAATTTACTTACTTTAGTGTTATTGATACAGGCATCGGCATCAGTAAAGAGGCTCAGCAGCGCCTGTTTAAACCATTTTCACAAGCCGATAGCTCAACCTCTCGTCGTTTTGGTGGCACAGGTTTAGGCTTAAGCATTTGTCAAAAACTCATTGTTATGATGGGAGGCGAGATAAGCCTAACTAGCTCTGAGGGGCAAGGTTCAACGTTTACAATTTCGCTGCCATTTGAGTCTCCTCTTGAAGAGGTGATTCATAGTGATGATGAGTTAGCTGATATTGATGTGACTGCTGTTTCATTTGCCAATGATGCAATTTTATTGGTTGAAGATAACCCATTGAATCAACATGTGGCGAGTTCGATTTTAAAAACTAAAGGCTGCCAACCTGATATCGCTAAAGATGGCCACGAGGCTATTAAGATGATCAGTGAAAAAAGCTATGACCTTGTGCTTATGGATATTCAAATGCCGAATATGGATGGCTTACAAGCGACTAAGGTTATTCGTAATGAACTGCTGATCACCGATTTACCGATTATTGGCTTATCGGCAAATGCTCATGATGATGACCTAAAGAAAGGCTTAGCCAGTGGTATGAATGGTTATTTAACTAAACCAATTGATGCAGATAAACTTTTTAAAACTTTGTGGCATTTTTTGCATAATGCTAGCAGCCATTAAAGCAGACATTTGACCTCTAAAAAGTAAATAAAATCATCTAAACTTGAAATATCGCCGTGGGTACGTATGATCCGCGCAAATTTACTGAACCTGAGTGCTAATTATGATCAATAACAAACTCCCTTTGCTTGATATTCACCGTCATCTAGATGGTAATGTTCGCCCACAAACGATCTTAGACCTTGGTCGTCAGTTTAATCTTGAATTACCTGCTGACAACATTGAAGCGCTTATTCCGCACGTACAGGTTATCGACCCTGAACCAAATTTAGTGGCGTTTTTACAAAAGCTAGATTGGGGTGTAAAAGTATTGGGTGATTACGATGCTTGTCGTCGTATTGCTATCGAAAACGTTGAAGATGCGATTGCCCAAAACCTCGATTACGTTGAGCTTCGTTTTAGCCCATATTATATGGCGCAAAGCCAAGGCCTACACCCGCAAGGTGTTGTTGAAGCAGTGGTTGATGGTGTAAAAAGTGCGTGTCATAACGCACCAATTAAAGCTAACTTAATCGGCATCATGTCGCGTACATATGGCACCAAAATCTGTCAGCAAGAGCTTGATGCGCTTCTTGCTTTTAAAAATGATTTAGTCGCGGTTGATTTAGCTGGCGATGAAATTGGTTTCCCGGGTGAGCTATTTGTTGATCACTTTAAACAAGTTCATGATGCATACTTAGCTGCCACTATTCATGCCGGTGAAGCGCGAGGTAGCGAAAGCATTTGGCAAGCAATTAACGAGCTTGGTGCAACGCGTATTGGTCATGGTGTAAAAGCGATTGAAGATGCTGCACTAATGGATTACTTACGTGATAAGCGCATTGGTATTGAGTCTTGCTTAACCAGTAACATTCAAACCAGCACTGTTGCTGAGCTTGCAAAACACCCGTTAAAAACCTTCTTAGACCATGGTATTTTGGCATCAATTAATACTGATGATCCAGCCGTTGAAGGTATTGAAATAGCGTATGAGTATCAAGTAGCAGCACCTGCGGCAGGCTTAAGCCAAGCCGATATGGAAAAAGCGCAAGCTAATGCGCTTGAAATTGCTTATTTAAGCGATGCAGATAAAGCTGCTTTAAAACAGTTAGCTGTTAATCGTTAAGCAGCTAACTTACACTTGGTGCTCTTGGCATGAGACATAGTTTTCATACAATGCCTTGAGCACGTCTCCTCGGCTGATCATGCCAACAACCTTACCATCCTCGATAACCGGGTAGTTTTTTGGCTTTCCAGTTTGCATGCCATCTGCCAGTTCTATGATGTTTTGATCGCTACTTACCGTGACAACATCGGTGCGCATTAGCTGTTTTACCTTCACTACACCATCACAGAAATAACTGTTTTGCATGAGCGGTTGCAGCAGCTCTTGTTCAGAAATAAAGCCAACTAGGCTTTTGTTGTCATCGAATACAGGTGCGCCTAGTAATTTAAACTTTTGCAGCTCGCTAATCGCGGTGGTCATTTCAGTTTCAGGCGTAATGTGTGGCAACTTACGTTGCATAAAGTCTTGTACTTTTGTATTTAGCATTTGGGTCTCTCCCCATCGTTATTCTAATCAGAGTATGGTCAAGGAAATGCAGTTTGTGAAATCGTTTAGACGGATTAAGGCGATAGGTAAAACAAATAAAAAAGGCATCCAATTGGATGCCTTAAAAATAACCGGTATGAGTTAGTTATTTAATGAATGCAAATGCATCGGCGTACATGTTCTCACGTACCGCACCATGATTAATAAAATCATCGCGAACCACGCCAATCATGTCGAAGCGGCCTGCCATGTATATATCATATGGTTCTAAAGACACGATATCTTCCATAACAGCCTTGTGGACGTAACCGGTTTTGCCATTCCAGCTTTGCGGCGCATTTTCAACTACTGGAATGTATTGGAAATGTGGGTTGCTGTTTGCCCATGCTTGCATTTCATCATGAGCATAAAGTGCAGCTTGCTCACGTACACCCCAGTAAAATAATACAGGACGCTCACAGCCGATTTCAGCAAGGTGATCAGCCATTGATTTGGCATAAGAAAAACCTGTACCGCCAGCAAGTAGAATAATTGGGCGCTCACCCTCAACTCGCAGCTGTGATACACCTAAGCCTACTTCAACATTAACTTGCTGTTGCTCTGTATGAGCTTGACGTAAATGGTCAAGCGCTTGCATTGCATACGAATCAGCACCCGCGGCACCAATATGTAGTTCAATCTGTTCAGTTTGCGACGGGCGGCTTGCAATAGAAAAGGCACGCTTATCTTTTTCGCCTAATACAAGTTGCATATATTGGCCTGCCTCGAATGACACAGGTTGCTGTGGTTTCAAAATGACCTTATGTACATGGTCTGTAAGCGGGCTGATCGCAACAACGTCAGCGAGTAGTGTTTGCATAGTTTACCTTTATAAGCACAGAAGCAAATTCGGTTATGAATCGCACTCATAACCGTTAAATTTTGAGCAGTTTAACATAGACACAGCCTAGAGAATATCTAAGCTGTCCCATAATTCATCAACACGTTCTTTGATTTTTGGATCCATAACAATGGGTTCACCCCATTCACGATCTGTTTCGCCTGGCCATTTATTGGTTGCATCCATGCCCATTTTTGAGCCAAGGCCAGAAACTGGTGATGCAAAATCTAAATAATCAATTGGCGTGTTTTCGATCATCGTCGTATCGCGAGCAGGGTCCATACGCGTGGTAATTGCCCAGATCACGTCGTTCCAATCGCGTGCGTTTACATCATCATCGCAAACAATCACGAACTTGGTATACATGAATTGACGCAAGAAAGACCACACCCCCATCATCACGCGCTTGGCATGACCTGGATATTGTTTTTTCATGGTGACCACAGCCATACGGTATGAACAGCCTTCAGGTGGTAGGTAAAAATCTACAATTTCCGGGAATTGCTTTTGCAGAATTGGCACGAACACTTCGTTCAAAGCAACCCCGAGTACTGCTGGCTCATCTGGTGGACGGCCAGTGTAAGTGCTGTGATAAATTGGGTTTTCACGATGTGTAATGTGAGTGACCGTCATCACCGGAAACTCGTCTACTTCGTTGTAGTAACCGGTGTGATCGCCATAAGGGCCTTCTGGTGCTGTTTCACCCGGCATAATATAACCTTCAAGTACGAACTCAGCAGTAGCAGGTACTTGTAGGTCATTTGAAACCGATTTAACAACTTCAGTCTTACTACCGCGTAGTAAACCAGCAAATGCATATTCGCTTAGGGTGTCTGGTACTGGTGTTACAGCGCCTAGGATTGTCGCAGGATCGGCACCTAATGCGACAGATACAGGGTAAGGTTCGCCTGGGTGCTCTTTACACCATTCACGAAAATCTAATGCGCCACCGCGGTGCGATAGCCAACGCATAATAATTTTGTTTTTACCCAATAGCTGCTGACGGTAAATGCCTAAGTTTTGGCGCTTTTTATAAGGCCCTTTGGTAACCGTTAGACCCCATGTGATCAAGGGAGCAGCATCACCTGGCCAGCAATGTTGGATAGGTAACTTAGTTAAATCAACATCATCGCCTTCAAGTATAACTTGCTGACAAGGTGCTTTTTTTACTTCTTTAGCTGGCATATTCAGTACTTGTTTGAATACTGGGATTTGCCCTAGTGCCTCTTTAATGCCTTTTGGTGGCTCAGGCTCTTTTAGAAAAGCTAATAACTTACCCACTTCGCGCAGTTCACTAACATCATCTTGCCCCATGCCCATTGCAACGCGCTTAGGCGTACCAAAAAGGTTGGCAAGAACGGGAATAGTGTGGCCTTTAGGGTTTTCGAATAACAGAGCTGGGCCTTCGGCACGTAAAGTACGGTCGGCAATTTCGGTCATTTCAAGGTAAGGATCAATTTCTTGTTTGATCCGTTTTAATTCACCTTTTTGTTCTAATAACTCGATAAATTCGCGAAGATCTTTGTATTTCATTATAGCCGCTTAAACGCTGAATAAACTGTCGCTATTATACTCAAAACCACTGATTAAGCTAATTTAGCCACGAAAGCTTTTGCTATTACTGAGTTAAGCTACATTGGTACTTTTTACCTTTTAAAATCAGCATGGCTTCATCGCCTTTTGACCAAAACAGCACATTATCGGCACTGTATTTAACCCCTGAGCCGCTTACTTGGCGATTGAGTAAAAATTCACTCTCCTTAAATGTCAGTCTTGCTTCCTCATCACTGTATTCAACAATACTGGCGCTGAGGGTCTCATCGCACAGATAATTGCTTGGTGCACTTTGCTCAGCACACGCGCACAAGGTAACTAAAGCGAGCCCTGAGAGAAGTGGTTTAATCATAGAAACACCTCTATTTTTGAATGAGCTATAAGCCTAACAAAGAAAAATTAACCGTTGGTGAAAATGGCAGGATAAGTTATGTTGATAGTGTATTTAATGGGCAAGGAACCACCATGGCAGGCACAAATTTACTAACCTTACTTGATGATATTACAACACTTTTAGACGACATTGCGACGATGAGTAAAGTCGCAACAAAAAAAACAGCAGGGGTGTTAGGTGATGATCTGGCTCTTAATGCTCAGCAAGTCACAGGGGTAACTGCCGATAGAGAGTTGCCTGTGGTTTGGGCTGTGGCAAAAGGCTCGTTTATTAACAAAGCCATCTTAGTGCCCGCAGCATTATTGATTAGTGTTTGGTTGCCTTGGTTAATTACTCCGCTGTTAATGGTTGGCGGGCTGTTTTTGTGCTTTGAAGGTGCAGAGAAAATTATCGAAAAGCTGTTTGGTCATGCTCAACAAGAAGATGAAACTCTGGCTGAACAACAAGACTTACAAGAATACGAAAAGCAAAAAGTGAAAGGGGCGATCCGCACTGATTTTATCCTCTCAGCAGAAATTATCGTGATAACGCTAGGCACGGTTGCTGGCGCTACACTGGTGAATCAAGCTTTAGTGCTTAGTGTAATAGCAATTATTATGACCATTGGCGTGTATGGGTTAGTTGCAGGGATTGTTAAACTAGATGATGCTGGTTTGTATTTACTGCAAAAAGCGCAGCAAAGTGGCGGTAAGTTTAAAGAGTTAGTAGGTAAGTTTTTACTTGCTGCAGCGCCTAAGTTAATGCGCTTTTTAGCCTTTGCAGGAACGGTTGCTATGTTTTTAGTTGGCGGAGGCATATTGGTACATGGGATCCCCGTTTTACATCACGCCCAGCAAGGCAGCACTGAGTTTGTTACGGATTTAGTTGGTAAAACGGGTGAGCTGGCTACGCCGATTATATTTGATGGTTTATTAGGCGTTATTGCCGGGGTTATCGTTGTGTTAGTGGTTGAACTTTGGCACAAAATTCGTCGCTAAATAGCATCCATTATTGGGTTGTTTTGTTAAATTTTTGTAGCAAATATAGGGTCTTTGCTTTATTATTGCTCAGTTAAAAATAACAATTAAATCGTTAAATGGAGTTAATCATGTCTCGATATCTCACTTTTGTGCTGGGACTAGCGTTATTTACGCTATCATTTACCAGCTTCGCTAAACCTGCAAAATTATCAGTAGAAGACTTTAGTAAAGGTAATGACTTTAGTCGTGTAACTATCTCTCCTGATGGCAACTACGTCGCAGCTATAAAAAAACACGAAGGTAAAAATTCACTCATCATTGTTGATACAACCAAGTTTGCAGTAACCCATGCGGTTGCTTTTCCGGGTAATGCACAGGTTGGCGAATACCATTGGGTTAACAACGAGCGTGTTATTCTTGAAAAAGAGTATTTAAAAGGTTGGCAAGATACCCCTATTTATTATGGTGAGTTATTTGCCGTGAACGTCGATGGTAGCCGTGGCGCATACGTAATTGGTTACCATGGTGAACAGCAAACTGGTACTCGGTTAAAAAAGCAAACACCAGTTCAAGGAACGTCATACCTTTTAGATCCCCTACTTCATGATGATAAAAAAGTTTTGGTTGTCACTTACCCGTGGACTGCAACCAATGAACCAACTACCGTTGTTTATGAAGTCGATGTATATCGCGGTCTGCGCACTTTAATTACGCGATCACCAGCACCTATGGGTGAATTTCTAACGGACCATGATGGTAACGTTCGTATCGCTGAATCAAGTGACGATTACCTCAATGCGACACTTCATGTACGAGAGCCCGAAGGCGGTTTTTGGAAAGAGCTCGATTTAGAAGGTATTAATTACACCGATATTTCATTAAAGGCATTTGATAAATCTGGCGAGTCTGTATATGCCACTGCATCAAAGGGTGGAGAAGCAGAAAGCCTTATTAAGATTAACCTAAAAACCAAAGAAGTGACGAAAATCTTTCAAGATAAGCATGTTTCACCGTCACATATTTGGGTTGATGAAATCTCTAAAGAGTTATTTGCCATAGAAACCGAGGCTGACTACCCAAGCTATGCGTTTGTTGATAGCAATTCGCCTAAATCGCAGCGTCTTAAAGATTTATTGGGCGCACTGCCAGGCAGTCAAGTACAGCTAGTTAGCAGTACAGAAGATGATTCAAAAAATATTATTTTCGCATCGAGCGATATAAACCCTGGGCAATATTATCTATATGACGCGAATACCAATAAATTACGAGCGTTATTCTCTGCGCGTGGCTGGATAAACCAAAAAGATATGGCGCAAACCACACCACTGCGTTTTAAAAGCCGCGATGGTTTAACAATTCTTGCTTATTTAACTGTGCCAAATGGCAAAGCTGAGAAAAACTTACCTTTAGTTGTTATGCCACATGGTGGCCCAATTGCACGTGATAACTGGGGCTACGATCCAGAAGTACAAATGTTAGCCAATAAAGGTATGGCGGTATTAAAGGTTAACTTCCGAGGCTCGAAAGGGTTTGGTATGAACTTCCAAGAAGCTGGCTATCGCCAGTGGGGGCAAAATATTCAACACGATATTATTGATGGTGTGAAACTATTAATTAATGACGGCACAGTTGATAAAGATAATATTTGTATTATGGGAACCAGCTTCGGTGGTTACTCAGCACTACAAAGCGCGATTATCGAGCCGGATATGTTCAAGTGTGCAATTGGCCTGATGGGGGTTTACGACTTGCCTCTTATGTATGAAGAAGGTGACACGCAAGCCCGAAGCTATGGTGTTAATTTCCTAAAAACAGTGATTGGTACAGATGAGGCTGAGTTAAAAGCATTCTCGCCTGCTTATAATGTCGATAAGCTAAAAGCACCTGTGCTTATTGTGCATGGTGGTGAAGATGAACGTGCGCCAATTGAGCAAGCAGAATCATTAGAAGCAGCGTTGAAAAAAGCTAAGCATCCATATGAAATCACTATTCTAGATGATGAAGGCCACGGTTTTTATAAAGAAGAGCACCGTACTCTTTACTATAAAAAAGTATTGGCTTTCTTAGATGATCATTTAAAGCTTTAAAAGAAAAGTGCCGGCGAGCAAGCTCGCCGGCAAGGATTTAGCACGGGAACGTAAGCGTGCTAGTGTGCAAGGTCTTCCTTCAAGTTATACAAACTCAAAAGATGATTCTTTCATCAGGCTGCGTAATCTCAAAAGCAGAGCAGGGAGAGTAACTCGGCTTTAAAAGAGTATAAATACTACGTCAGTACAAAAATGTTATAACATAACAAATTAAAAGTAAATAGTGAGAACCATATAATTTGGCTGGTTTCTTATGTGTGATATTTATGGGTAATAGATTATTGAGTATTCAATTTACTACAATCGTAACTCAAGCATAGCTCTGCGAGCTCAATCTTTGCTTTAGGATTCCCTTGTAAGGTAGCTTTGTTGAGCCAGTAAGCTGCTTTTTCGTTATTCACTTCTGTCCCTTGGCCATCACGATACATCTGACCCAAGTTTAATTGCCCCCATGCATAACCATCTTCCGCAGACAGCGTAAAACTTTTCAACGCTTCCTCGTATAGGCCATCTTTGAAGTAAGTAATCCCTTCCTGATTATGTTTATCGAGCTTAACGCCCGTATATAAAGGCTTAGGTCTAGGCGGGTGCATAACAAAACCACCAAATAAACTATAAAGCTCAGGTCGCATAATTTTATAAATGCTGCCTTCATCATAAAGCTGCTTTATTTGTGACTTACTGAAAGTCAGGGTTTTACTAGAAAAGTAATCATCTTGAACTAGCATGCTGGTACGCATCGCAATTTCGATGTCTTTGTTGTACTTGTAAGTGTAGTTAGCAACTCTAAAAGTCATGTCCTTGTCATCGAATTCAACGAGCTGAGCTACTTTTAAGTTATTAATACGTTTTGGTTTGCCAGTAAATTTATCTGAATAGACAAAATAGGTATCAAATAACTTTGGCTCGTTTAAGTAATTTTGCTCATTTTCAGTTTGTTCATTCGCACCGATTAATGCATTTGTTAATAGGTAAACGATAATGAATAGGCCAATAAAGTATTTTATAAACGACGCTAACTCTAAGGCGGGCAGTGAATACCAAGGTGCAGGAGTAACATAGCCACAGTCATCACATTGTCTTTGATAATTAATAGAAAGTGGCATGATTGGCAAAATAGTAAAGCGCAAAACTTTACTGTGATTGCTTAAAGAATAATGTTCACTATGACAGTGAGGGCACGTTTTTTGTTTTTTATAGAAAACATCAGCTGCAGCGGTATTAAATAGAAGCATAGTTTCTTCCTGAAGGTTGCTATCAATAAACTAGAACAAATGCAGAGAGTTAGAAAGCAGCAAACTGTAAGCAAATATGAATTAAATATGCTGAACAGTGTTTTCGTTTAGAGAAACAGCACATTCTCTGCTATGATCCACAGCATCTTCGAGGATGTCCCTCAATTATCAAGTTTGGAATATTACTGTGACTGCTACTGCTTTTTCATCTTTGGCTTTGCCGCGAGAGTTAACCGATAACTTATCAACTTTAGGTTATACGCAAATGACGCCAGTGCAAGCGCAAAGTTTGCCAGTGATCTTGCAAGGCAAAGATATTATTGCCCAAGCCAAAACGGGGTCGGGTAAAACGGCTGCATTTAGTTTAGGTGTGCTGGCTAAGTTAAATGTGAAACGCTTTCGTATTCAGTCTCTCATTTTATGTCCAACCCGAGAGTTAGCAGAGCAGGTAGCTGAAGAAGTTCGTAAGCTTGCCCGTGGTATTCATAACATTAAAGTTTTAACATTATGTGGTGGTGTCTCTATTGGTCCACAAATTGGCTCATTAGAACATGGCGCACATATCATCGTTGGTACTCCAGGTCGTGTTGATGACCATATTCGCAAAGGCACATTGCGTTTAGATGATGTTGAGACCCTAGTGTTAGATGAAGCTGATCAAATGCTAGATATGGGCTTCCAAGATACCCTTGATGCTATTGTTGAGTGCATTCCTAACCAACGCCAAACATTATTGTTTAGTGCGACTTATCCAAAATCAATTGCTGCGATAGCTGAGCGAGTGCTTAGCAACCCAGAAATGATTAAGGTAGAAGAAGAGCAAACAAAAAGCACAATCAAGCAATACTTTTACAAGCTAGATAATAATAAACAGCGCTTTAATACATTGAAGCTGTTGTTGTTGAAGTTCCAACCAGAAAGCTGTGTGGTTTTTTGTAACACCAAGGTTGAAACACAGCAGATTTGTGATGATCTTTATGCTGAAGGGTTTAGTGCTGTTGCCTTACACGGTGATTTAGATCAACGTGAACGTGAGCGTACTTTAATTCGCTTTGCTAATAAAAGCGCCTGTATTCTTGTTGCAACGGATGTTGCCGCGCGTGGCTTAGATATCAACGATATGGACATGGTAGTGAATTACCACCTAGCGCATGACCCACAAACCCATGTACACCGTGTTGGCCGTACTGGTCGAGCAGGTAAAAAGGGTATTGCATGTTCTATTTATGGTGAAGCTGAGCAATTTAAAGTGGCACAAATTGGCGACCACTACGAGCGTGATTTTGACCCTGAACCAATTCCGCCATTTAGCTTGCTAGAAAAGCCCGCTTATAAGCCAACCATGGCAACTATTATGATTGATGCAGGCAAGAAGCAAAAAATTCGTGCCGGTGATATTTTAGGAGCATTAACAGGCAAAGAGGGAATTGCCGGTCATCAGGTAGGTAAAATTAACGTACTTGATAATGTGGCCTTTATTGCTGTTGAGCGAGCTGCTGCAAAACCTGCGTTACGTAAATTGACTGAAGGTAATATTAAAAAACGCAAGATCCGTGCGCGACGTTTGAGCAGGTAAATTGTTGAGTTATGAGCAGCTTGCTTTAAGTTGCTCATATTCGAGTTGTATTTTCTTAAACTCAGTTGCACAGCCTTGGCGGTCTGGGTGGTGTTTTAATGCCAGTTGTCGCCAACGCTTTTGTAACTGTTTTTCTGAAAAATCAGTAGGTAGCTGCCACGCCTGTTGTAATTCTAATAGCTGCTGCTGAGGTAATGAGTGAATGCCCTTGTTTGGGCTAAATGACGAAAAACGCTGCCAAAAATCACTTAACAACGCATCTATTTCATCGCTCGTTGTATCAAAGTTTTGCCAATCTAAATAGTAATCTCGTAGTGGATCATGACTTTCTAATGCGTTACCCGTTTGCTTACTAACAAGTTCAATGTGAAGTGACGCAATCTGTAGCTGTTGCTCAGGTGCAAGTTGTGCTTGTAGTTGATAAAGACCATTCATAACTAAAAAGTTGCGTTTAAACAGATCTTTTTGTGGGTCATTGTCTAATTGCTCTATTTTTCCTGATTCACTAAGTGCGCTGGCAAGCGTATGAACCTTCCAAATAGGCTGTTCCAAAAGAAGGTAAAAAATCTCATCAATCAGTGGGTTAACCATTGTTCGCAAGCCTATCTTTAGTGTAATCTACAGTGGTATACGCTATCACAGCTGCTTTTTTGAAACTACGCTAATGTTTTTAGATACTAGGGAATGCATTTAGCCGAGCTTAAATAACTTCATTTTCAGGCTAAGTTGATTTTAAGGGATTTCGCCATATGTTCACATCACTGCGTGTAAGCTTGCTCACTGCTTTATTGTTCAGCTGTAGTTTGTTTGTTTCGCAGTCTAGCTTTGCATCCACTTCGCTACTTGAGCAATTTAGCCAATCCAAGCAATGGCAAGAAAAGCAACAGCTTGCCAAAAAGCTGCTTAACCAAAGTACGACAAATCAAGAACTAAGCCTCGATATATACATGCAGCTTGCCGACTTTGCTCTAGATAAAGGTAATTTCTCGGCGGCTGTGAAAAACTACCAATTGGCTGAGCAAGCAACAAGTTTTACAGCAACGCCAAATCGCTATTTTCGTAGTCTAAAAATGCAAGGCGTCACTTATTATTATCAAGGCTTGATGCAACAAGCTGTGCTTGCGTATAGCAAGGCATTAAGCGTTGCAGAAAAACTACCAGAGCCAATTGCCGAAGCAAACTTACTCAGTAATATTGGCCTTGCTTACTTTGACATGTTCAATATGGATCAAGCACTTAAATATTACAAAGAAGCGAAAGAAATATATGAAGAGTATGGTAGCGAGCAAGATAAAGCCGATATTTTACACAATATAGCGGGTATTTATATTCGTTTGTCGAGCTATGATATTGCGCTTGATATGTATAGAGAAACGCTAGAGATTTTCCAAAAATTAGGTGATGAAGATGGCGTCGCTCAGTCGTATGGCAATATGGGAGTGGCTTACTCAGAGCTTGGCCAGTATCAACTTTCTTTACACTACTACCAGCGTGCCTTGCGCTACTACCAAGAAACAAATAACGCTTACTTTCTCTCTTCACGCCACGCTAATATTGCTAATGTGTATCTGCGCACCGGTGATTTAGAGCTTGCCTTAAGTCATGCAGAAAAAGCCGTTGAGTTTGCAAAAAGAATTGATAATAAAACATTAGAGCTAGCTGGCTTATTGTCGCAAGCAAAAATCGAGTTATTACAAGGAAAGCTCACTGAAGCTGAGGCCACTCTGACTACCTCAGTTTTTATGGCTAAACAATATAAAGATGATTTGAGAGTACAAGACGGCGCCGGAATGATGGCCCTGATTAAGTCAGGTAAGGGTGACTATGCAGCAGCCGTCGCTAGTTTTGATGAGTTTGTTCGCGCTTTTAAAAGCGAGCAAAGTCTAAAATTATTAAAGTCTATGGGTGAGCTGCAAAGCCAAATCCAAGCAAGTCAGCTTAATCAAGAAATTGTTGAATTAAAGCAGCTACAGAATGTGCAAGAGCTCGAAATGTCTAAACAACGTCAGTTGGGCATTATGCTATTTATCTTGTTTGTGATGATAGTGGTGACGGGTATTACTATTTATCGCCGTAATATTGAAAAAGGGGCAAAAGAGCAACTTTCGTTAATGGTTGCTAAACGAACCAAAGAGCTTGAAGAAACCGCAGATCAACTACGCAGCGCTAATGAAATTAAAAGTCAGTTTTTAGCAAATATTAGCCATGAAATTCGTACACCTTTAACTGCAATCCTAGGCCAAACCGATAATCTTATGAATGGTTATTATAAACCAGAGCAGTTAAACGATGAGCTGGCTGTTATTCAAAAACAAAGCGATCACTTAAAAGAGCTGATTAATGACGTACTTGATATCAGTAAAATCGAAGCTAACAAGCTAGAGTTAAGCCTAAAGGAAGGTGATTTAGTTCGATTACTTACTGATGTTCATTCTATGCTTAGTGGTCAAGCCAAAGATAAAGGGCTTAACTTTTCATTTCATAATGAGCTTGGCGAACAGTTTTACAGTCAGCTCGACTTTACCCGCATTAAACAGATTCTTATAAATCTATGCGCGAATGCAATTAAATTCACCAATCAAGGTGAAGTAGAGTTAAAAGTCTATAAAGTGGAGCAAGGCGTATGGTTTCGTGTAACTGACACCGGTATTGGTATGAACGCTGAGCAGCTTAAGCAAATCTTTGAATGTTTTAGGCAAGGCGACAATAGCATCAGCCGTCGCTTTGGGGGCACCGGGCTTGGTTTAAGCCTATCGCAACAGCTTGCGATGATGATGGGTGGCTATATCAGTGTTGAAAGTGAGCTAAATAAAGGCAGCATATTTTCGTTTTACTTGCCGTGTAAAGAGCATACACCAAGCACGGAAACAGTTGAGCTTGCAAAGTTTGTGCAGCCAGCAACAAAAGGCTTGTCTGGTAAAGTGCTGCTTGCTGAAGATCATCCCGATAACCGCCGTTTAATTTCTCGTTATTTAGAGTCGATGGGCCTTGAGGTGATTGCGGTTGAAAATGGTGAGCAAGCTGTAGAGCATTGTCTCAAGGAATTCCCTGATGTGGTGCTGCTGGATATTCAAATGCCAGTATTGGATGGCTTACAGGCGCTCAAGCTATTACAAGAATGTGGCTTTACCCAGCCTGTGTATGCATTAACGGCTAATGCAATTAGCCATGAAATCGACAGTTACCTTGAAGCTGGTTTTACAGGTTACCTTGCCAAACCAATTGATAAAAAAGTGTTTTACACGCAACTTGCGAAGCATTGCAAAAAAGACAGCACCACAACTAAATCCCAGCATGATATGAGTGACTTAGTGGCAAGCTTTATCAATAGCTTTGAGCATGAAAGCGCATTGATACAACAGCACTTTGCAGCTCATGAATTGTTTAACTTACAGCAGGATGCTCACCGTATAGGTGGTGCAGCTAAAATGTTTGAGCTGGATGATGTGGCGATGAGTGCAATGGCACTTGAGTCGGCATTAAAGCAAGATAAGCTTACTGACTTAACAAGCTTAGTTGCTCAGCTACTTGAGCAACTACATAATGCTTCGGTTGATCAAAACAGTTCAATATCACCGTCTTGAATTTTTTCAATTTCTTGATTGGTATCGAAGCGTGAGCGATCGATGCGCTGTTCGTGATCGGTTTCTGGTGGTGTAATATGAAACATCGAAAGCTTATCGTCTAAGGTATGGGCAAGGCGAACCAAGTCTTTACTCGATACAGCTTGTATTTGTGAACTTGAAAGTGCATCGGAATTGAGCTCAACCATTGCATCAATACTGGTTTGTGCTTCATCTGACATTTGGCTTTGCATCGCCACCTGCTCATGAACACTCTCAGAAAACGCATTAATTTCTAGCATCGCTTGTTCAATTTTATTGGTTTCTTTAGTTGATGCCTCAGATAGCTCAACCGTGCGCTCGGTTTCTTTCAGTGCGGTTTGCATTAATTGATATGCTTGCTCTGTACTGTGCTGAATTTTAGCTACCATCTCACGCACTTCTTGTGTTGATTTACTGGTGCGGGCAGCCAGGCTTCTTACTTCATCAGCGACTACCGCAAAGCCACGCCCTTGCTCGCCAGCACGCGCAGCTTCAATAGCAGCATTTAGCGCAAGTAAATTAGTTTGTTCGGCAATACTATTGATAACATCAATAACTGAGCCAATCGCATCACTATCTTGCTTAAGTAAAATAATCTGCTCACTGGTGAGGTTAATATTATCGGCAAGCTTGATAAGACTCGCCTGGCTTTTATCTGTGTCTAAACGGGTTTGTTGTACTGATTTGGTGGCATCAGATACTGAATTAAAAATTTGTTCTAAACTTCTATCTAGCTCTTTCGATACTTCAATGGTGCGGGTAATGGTATCTGCTAAATCAATACCATGAGCATCTTGTATGGTGGCTTTTTGAGTCATCGATGCATAGGTATCACGAAGTGCGTCAGCCATAGGTAATAAGCGGGCAGATGACGAGTATATTTCGCCAAGCATGTGCTCAACCATCGTCAGACTTGCATTTAGGGCATGACAAGCTTGTGGTAATTGACGATCATTTTCGTCAAAACGGAAAGTGAAATCGATGCCTTGCTCAGAAGTAATGTTAGAAACAAAAAAACTTAGGTGATCTTGTTGTTTGTGCTCAGTCGTATAAACGTAGCCAATCAAAGCAAGCCAAGGAACGACAACAATTAGTGCAAATACAACCATTGCTGCTGCAGATAATTCAAATACGGTAAAACTAGCAATACAACTAAGTAAGCTTATTAAGAATAGAGCTACAGCTACTTTAATGCGAGTCATTGAGGAGTCCTTACCTTTAATCCTATAATGTATAGAACAAATTTCTGTTAATTACCAATAAACTTATTCTGTAAAAGTATAACTTTTAAGGTGTTATGTCCTTAGTTTTACGCAAAAAAAATGCCTGTATTAAACAGGCATTTTTTAAAAACTAGGAATAGTTACTGACGTTTCATTGAGTCAAAGAACTCGTCATTGGTTTTGCTCATTGAAAGCTTATCAATTAAGAATTCCATGGCATCAATTTCTGACATCTCATGAACGATCTTACGTAAGATCCACATCTTTTGTAGTTCATCAGGTTTGGTTAGTAATTCTTCGCGACGCGTACCTGAGCGGTTAAAGTCAATCGCTGGGAATACACGCTTTTCAGCAATCTTACGATTTAAGTGTAATTCCATGTTACCTGTACCTTTGAACTCTTCGTAGATAACTTCGTCCATCTTCGAACCAGTATCGATAAGAGCTGTTGCGATAATTGTTAAGCTACCGCCTTCTTCTACGTTACGAGCTGCACCAAAGAAACGTTTTGGTTTGTGTAATGCGTTTGCATCAACACCACCAGTTAATACCTTACCTGATGATGGGATTACGGTATTGTAGGCACGAGCAAGACGTGTGATTGAATCAAGTAAGATAACCACGTCTTTTTTGTGCTCAACCAGGCGCTTCGCTTTTTCAATTACCATCTCAGCAACTTGAACGTGACGGCTTGCAGGCTCATCAAACGTTGAAGCAACTACTTCACCTTTTACAAGGCGCTGCATCTCTGTAACTTCCTCTGGACGTTCGTCGATTAGAAGTACCATTAGCTCACAATCAGGTTGGTTATAGCTGATTGATTGCGCAATGTTTTGCAGTAGCATCGTTTTACCGGCTTTTGGCGGCGCAACGATAAGTGCACGTTGGCCTTTACCAATTGGTGAGGCTAAATCAAGTACACGTGCTGTGATGTCTTCAGTACTACCGTTACCACGCTCCATACGTAAACGTTCGTTTGCGTGCAGTGGGGTAAGGTTTTCAAATAGGATTTTTGTGCGAGAATTTTCAGGTTTGTCGAAGTTTACTTCATTTACTTTTAATAGTGCGAAGTAACGTTCACCGTCTTTAGGTGGACGAATAAGGCCTGAAATTGAGTCACCAGTACGCATGCTGAATCGACGGATTTGACTCGGTGATACATAAATATCATCTGGGCCGGCTAAGTAAGATGCTTCAGATGATCTTAAGAAACCAAAACCATCTTGTAAGATCTCTAGTACACCGCCGCCATAGATATTTTCACCGCTTTTAGCGTGCGCTTTAAGGATGGCGAAAATAATGTCTTGTTTTCTTAAACGGGCTACGTTTTCGAGCCCCATGGACTCAGCTAAGTTTACAAGCTCTTTGATAGACTTGTCTTTTAATTCGCGTAAATGCATATTGGTGGGTTCTTTATTACAATTGTCATACTCAAAATCATCGTTTGATACATGAGTGAGGTTTGTTGGTATAACTAAGGATTAGTTGGCTTTATAAACTAGCAGGTCACTAGCAAGGCGTCCAGTCTTTAAACAAAATAAAGCTAAAAAAAGGGCAAAAAGCCCTTTTTTTATATTTTCATTAGATGTTGTTTTCTAAAAACTCTACTAATTGAGTTTTAGAAAGTGCACCAACTTTAGTTGCTGCAACTTGACCATCTTTGAAAAGAAGTAATGTAGGGATACCACGGATACCAAACTTTGGTGGTGTGCCTGCATTTTGGTCGATGTTAAGTTTACCAACGGTAACTCGGCCATCAAACTCGCCAGCTACTTCGTCAAGAATAGGGGCGATCATTTTACAAGGTCCGCACCATTCAGCCCAAAAATCAACAAGTACAGGTTTGTCTGATTGTAGTACGTCAGCTTCAAAGCTATCGTCAGTTAATTGAATAATTTTCTCGCTCATTGCGATCTCCGATTAGTTAGGCGAAATATTTAATGCGTATTTAAACACTCTTGTTTCTTATTGCAAGTTTAAACGTTATGCTTAAACGCTATGACTAAGACACATTTGACCGATAAAAAGTTTTCAGACTTTGCTATCGCACCGGAAGTGGTTGCCGGTTTAACCGAAAATGGGTTTGAATATTGCACACCCATTCAAGCGAAATGCCTACCTTTTATTTGTGAAGGCCGCGATATTGCGGGCCAAGCGCAAACAGGTACAGGCAAAACGTTGGCGTTTTTAACTGCCACGTGCCATCGGTTATTACAATCTAGCAAAGCATCTAGTAAACATCCAAGAGCCCTGATCATGGCCCCAACAAGGGAGCTGGCGATTCAGATACACAAAGATGCAAAAATTTTAGCGCCACACTGTAATCTTAACTTAGGATTAGTATATGGTGGCGAAGATTACGAAAAACAACGTGCACAACTAGAAAAAGGCGTTGATATTTTAATTGGCACTACTGGACGCCTAATCGATTTATATAAACAGGGCTGTTATACCCTCAATGAAATCGAGGTTGTAGTGCTTGATGAAGCAGATCGTATGTTCGATTTAGGCTTCATAAAAGATATTCGTTATATGTTTAGACGTATGCCAGAAACGTCTGAGCGTTTAAACCTATTATTCTCTGCAACCTTGTCTTATCGCGTGCAGGAATTAGCGTTTGAACATATGACTAACCCTGAGCATGTACAAGTCGAGCCTGATGTAAAAACAGGTAAGCGTATTCAGGAAGAGCTGTTCCATCCATCACAAGATGACAAAATTAAGTTACTGTTAACTTTAATAGAAGAAGAATGGCCAGATAAAGCGATTGTGTTTGCAAATACGAAACACAGTTGTGAGAATGTTTATGCATGGATGAAAGCTGATGGTCACCGAGTTGGATTATTAACCGGTGATGTAAACCAGAAAAAGCGTCAATCAATTTTGGCTCAATTTACCAAAGGCGATTTAGACTTTTTAGTAGCAACAGACGTTGCAGCTCGTGGTTTGCATATCCCAGAAGTAAGTCATGTATTTAATTTTGATTTGCCAGATGATTGTGAAGACTATGTACACCGTATTGGTCGTACCGGACGTGCTGGTGCATCAGGACACGCTATTAGCTTTGCCTGTGAACAGTATGCCTATAATCTCCACGAAATTGAGCAATATATAGAACACAGCATTCCATTATCACATTATGATAAAAGTGCATTGCTTGATGATTTAACTAAGCCTACTATTCAGAAAAAGCGGAACTATTCTACAGGCCCACGTAGTCGTAACAACAACGGACGTCGACCAAATAATAGTTACCAGAAATCA
Source organism: Pseudoalteromonas shioyasakiensis (assembly GCF_022398475.1). Lineage (GTDB taxonomy): Bacteria > Pseudomonadota > Gammaproteobacteria > Enterobacterales > Alteromonadaceae > Pseudoalteromonas. Next base: position 65,131 of record NZ_JAKEVM010000005.1, read on the forward strand.
CGGTCGTAATAAACGGCCGTTGTTGAAGACTTAGTAGTAACTAGAGGTTTTTGAACGGTGGGGCAACTTCAACCGCAAAAAAATGTGTATGCAGTAATCGACTTAGGATCAAATAGCTTTCATATGCTGATCGCTAAATCGATTGCTGGCGGTCTACAAACGATCGGTCGAGTCAAACGTAAAGTAAGGCTTGCTGCAGGGCTTGATGAAAACAACGTCCTTAGCACTGAAGCCATGCAACGAGGTTGGGAATGCCTAGCCTTGTTTGCTGAGCGTCTGCAAGACATACCAAAGAAAAACATCACAATTGTTGCGACCGCAACTTTACGTCTTGCTAGCAATGCTGATGTATTCAAGCATAAAGCTGAACAGATCCTTGGTCATAAAATCAATGTTATCAGTGGTGAGCTAGAAGCTAAGACAATCTATAAAGGCGTGGCTCATACCTCAGCTTGCAGCGGTAAACAACTGGTTATCGATATTGGCGGAGCCAGTACCGAGGTTGTTATCGGTCAGGGTTTTGATGCACTGCATTATAAAAGTCTGCATATGGGCTGTGTTACCTTCCTAGAACGCTACTTCAAAGATCAAAAGCTCAGTAACGAAAACTTTGCTGCTGCAATTAAAGCTGCAAGTGAAGTGGTTGCAGAAATTGTCGATGAATACCAAGCAACCGGATGGCAAATTGCGAGCGGCGCGTCAGGTACAGTGCAAGCGATTCAAGAAATCATGGTTGCACAAAATCAAGATGAGCTTTTAACGCTTGATAAACTTCTCGCTATTAAAGAGCAATCAGTGCAATTTGAAACGATTGCTGATCTTGAGCTTCCAGGCTTGAGCGAAGAGCGCCGTCTAGTGTTTGTTTCTGGCCTCGCTATATTGATTGCCTTATTTGAATCGTTAGATATAAAACAAATGGGTCTTGCGCGCGGTGCATTGCGTGAAGGCGTTTTATACAGCATGGTGCCAGAGCTTCATAACCATGACATCCGCAAGCGTACTGTTGATGGTTTAATGAATCGTTATCATGTAGATCAAAAACAGGCTTGTCGTGTTGCGCAACTAGCAGAGCAATTGGCTAAAAGAATCATGGGGCAATGGCAGTCGATCGATGATAACGCAATCGCATTATTAAGAACGGTTGCAAAACTGCATGAGATTGGCTTACTGATCGAGTATAAGCTTTATCATAAGCACACGGCTTACATTATAGAAAACACAGATATGCCAGGGTTCTCGCAATCTGAGCATAAACTGATCACAGCTGTTGCTAGTGAACATCGTGCTGATCTTGTTAAAAACAGCTTTGCTCACTTAGGCTGTCATCAAGTACTCGCAGAATGTTTAACAAGGGTAGTACGGATCGCTGTGATCTTATCAATGCGTCGCCAAGATGATGTACTACCAGCGATAGATCTCAGTGTTAATGAAAACACTCTCACACTGACATTTGATGGTGATTGGTTAAAATATCACCCATTAATGGCCAGTGAACTGCAACTAGAGTCCAAGCTACAAGCAAAAGTAGGTTGGAAGCTCATAGTAAAATAACGTTAAAAGGCCCTTCAGGGCCTTTTTTAGTGCTATTTTCACCCGTTTCGGTCGTATTTTGCGCGAACAGTCATTTTTTTCATAAAAACTTAAAAAAACAGTTGATCTCAGTTCGGATCTCCCTATAATGCGCATCCACCGACACGGCGGACTGCTTACAAAAAAGCAAAACGACGAGTTGGTTAAGTCAAGTAAGACTAGGTTTTGAAAAAATAAACTTTTCTCAAAATTAAGTGTTGACAAAAATAACGGCTTGCGTAGAATGCACAGCCCTTGAGACGCGAAAGTATCTCAAACGTTCTTTAACAATATAAAGCAATCATCTGTGTGGGCACTCGTACAGATTGAGTTCTAACAGCAGATTCTAGTTCGCTAGATGACGCAAACAAATTTAGAGTCTCAATTGAACTGAGTGACCAACGGAAACAAGTTTACTTGTTTCAGCACAGTCAATTCGATTCGAAAGAATCAAAATTCAGAATTCATTGAGCACGAAACTTCGGTTTCAAAAAACTTTTAATTGAAGAG
>NZ_JAKEVM010000050.1 GCF_022398475.1 Pseudoalteromonas shioyasakiensis
CTATTAAATTTAGTGAGTTATTTTTTTACCCACTCACCGTTCACTTCAATGTAGTGACCCGGCTTAGTTTTTTCGATAGTTTTAGCCGCAGCAAGGGCTTCAACTTGCGCTAACGAAAGGTTATTCTTTTTCGCAAGTTTTAAATATTGCTCTTTACGTTTTGCATTAACTTCGTCAACGACTGCTTTTGCTTCGCTGTTATTAACCACTAAACCTAAATAGCCTGAGCTGTCTTCACCCACTAAGCCTTGGCTCTTTGCATCATCAAGGCTGATAGCCCAAGCAGAGAAAGATAAACAAACAGCACTGATCAAGGTGATCACATTTAGTTTTTTAAGTTGTAATTTACGCATATGTGCTCCTTAGAATAATTCGCTGTCATCACTGAATAAGGTATCAAGTTCTTTATCCACTTTTACGCGGATCTCATGGTCAACTTTTACATTTAAGTTGATTGTAATCGGCTCTTTTGCTGCCACCTCAACACGGTGGGTACAGGCACTCAGCATGCCTACTGCCGTCAGCATTACTAACCACTTAGCCATCATTGCTTCCTTTTTTTGCATACTCTTTCTCAACTTTTTGAGTAATTTCATCACTTAAACGCAGCGCTCTAAGCAAGGTAAATACATTCTCTTCATGGTTATAATTAAAGTTCACTGCTTGCTGCTGCGCTTCATTATAACCCTCTAAATTAACACCTAAATGTAACCAACCATCTGGTTTGAGGTTAACACTGCTACGTAGTTTTTTAATATCTAAATTCTCAAGTAAACTCAGCGTGGTGCTCAGCTCTTGTTGCTGCGCTTTTACAGCTTCAAAACCTGCGTTATTGGAAATCAGTAATTTACCATCGCCCTGATTAACTAACTGCCCTTGCTTTACCTCTATGCCCTGTTTGCTTATAACAACAGGTAAGGTGCCTGCTAAGCGCCCGCTTAAGCTAATGCCAGACTCAGCATCAAGGGTGACCAATTTACTAGCATCAATATTTTCAAACTTAACAGTCGCGGTTTGGTTATCACTGAGTGGGCAGTACTTATTTACCACAAATGCGCCGCCCATAACCTGACCAGTTAAATTAGCTGCGCAAGGCTGATTAGCCGTTACCTGCAACTGACCTTGTATATTTTTGACCACGGCACCAGCGCGCAGTTCATTGAGTGTAAATTTAGTCGCTGCAATATTAAGCTGGCCTGAATTAAACGTGCCGTTCAAATTCACTGCAAAATCATTCGCTAGATAATCATTATAAAGCGCACTAAGTTTATCTATCTGCAAATTGCCCTGTGCTTGTTGAAGATTTACATCCCCTTTTATATTGCCCGAAACGACTCCGTCGGTGACTGTAGCAAGCGGCTCAAACTGAGCAATTATTGGGTTAAGTTTGGATACTGCTTGCTCTGGTATCACCAACTCAAACGGATGCGCAACCTCAGACATATGATGACTGACAAGCGCTTCAAAGCCATCTGCAAATACATGATGCGTTGCCTGCAAGGCGCGGCTTTGAAGAGCCTTTGACACAACAGACAACTTATTTAAGCTAAGCTCTGCTGTTGATAATTTGGCGGCAGTGGTTTTGGCATCAATATCAGCAAATAATTCCCCCACACTGAGGTCTGTACTAAGGGTTAGCTCATTACTTATTTTTACTGCATTCATATCATCATAATTTAATGATTTAACCTTGCTATTGGCTTTAACAACGAGGTGCTGCTGGGCATTATACTCAGCGTCAATCGCGCTGCTAAAATCAGCTAACTGTGCACCTGATATTAGCGCATTTTTAGCACTGATATTGGTATTCAGTTTAGCTGTAGGACTAGTAAATAACTCATCGATATCTAGCTTCCCTTTAGCCCCAATACCCTCAACCAGAGCACCGTCAGCCTGAAAATCTAAAAATGCTGGTAATGACTCCACCGACAGTTGAAAATCAGCGCTAACGCTGCTTTCATGCAAATGCGCATTGAGTTTAAGCTCATCTATATCTTTACTATTAAAATCAATGCTAACTTGGCTATTAAGTGATGCGAGCGGCTCCAGCAAAGAAAGGCTCGTATTACTGACTGTCACCTCACTTTGCCCTTCTGTAGCTTGCAGCTTTACAGTTGGGATTGATAGCAGCTCACCTTCTACACTGACTGGTTTTTCAATGTGTAACTGCCAAGTAAGCGGTAACTGCGCTTCAATAAATGATTGATGCTGTTGATCTGCTATGGTGTTTAAGCAATCTCGGTTTGCGCTAAGCTGATTTTGTAAAGCTGATAAATCCGCGTATAAGTGCTGTTGATTTAATTGATACTTAGCACTCAATTGCCCTTCACTGGCAAAACCTAATTCGCACTGCTTTATTGCATGCTGATAACTTGCATTAATTGAGCTTTCAATTGCAACTGTAATTCCATCAAACTTAATCTGTGACTGAGTGGTAAAATGGCTGCTTGTTGGCAATGTTACGAACCGCTCAGCCACTTGCTCATCAAACGTGATGTTGGCTTTGACTTCATAATTAGATATTACAACGTCAGCATTGAGATCCCGCGAAATCGTAAAATGATTTAGGCGTTTTTCTTGTATCTCCAGCCTAACAGGGGTGTCGGTAAACGGTGAGACTACATCAAGCTGCTCAATTCGAATTAGCGGCCTTTGCTCGGGTAATACCAAGGCAAGCTTTTTAAATTCAGTTTTTGAAGCGTCAGGTTGTTGATTATTAGTCTGATTGCTAATTATAAGATTGGCTCGAGAAACACTAACCTGTTGCTTGTTAGCAAGGATGTCAGCTAACTCTATTTGCTGCCCTTGATAAGTTAAGCATAATTTCTCAATATTCAAATCAAGCTGGCGAGTTAATGACCAATCAATGCAGTGAAGCTCGGCGCCATTTTTACTGAGCATAGGCGTTAAATACCACGATGTCAGTGGTAATCTGAAAAGATACGCCAACAACACTATGCTTAGCACGATACCTAGCAACCCAACACACGCACGCTTAAAACTCAAAAAACTCTCCTTGCTTTTGAACTTACACTTACTAGCAACTAGCAACTAGCAACTAGCAACTAGCGTCATTATAAACAAAAAGGCCACACATGATAGTGCAGCCTTTTTAGTTTAAACGGTTTGTATGAACCTAGCTTGTATAGCTAGGCACACAATTAAGTTCTAGCCAACGTTTTTACGAGCGTTGCGGAACATACGCATCCATGGGCTATCCTCAGTCCACTCATCTGGGTGCCATGAGTTAGCAACAGTACGGAATACACGCTCTGGGTGCGGCATCATAACCGTTGCACGGCCATCAGTTGAGGTAATACCTGTGATACCTTCTGGCGAGCCATTCGGGTTAGCTGGGTATTGCGTTGTTGGGTTACCGTAGTTATCAACAAACTTCACTGCCACAGTACCTGATTCAAGCGCTGCTTTAACTGCATCACCGTTTGCGAACTCAGCATGACCTTCACCGTGAGAAACAGCGATAGGCATACGTGAACCTGCCATACCGTTAAAGAATACCGATGGGTTTTCTTGTACTTCTACAAGGCTAAAGCGAGCTTCAAAACGCTCTGACTTATTCGTTACGAAGCGAGGCCAGTGCTCAGTGCCCGGGATCAATTCTTTCAATGTTGAAAGCATTTGACAGCCATTACACACACCTAAGCTGAATGTATCTTCGCGGTGGAAGAAGCTTTGGAACTGCTCACGCGCCATCTCATTAAATAAGATTGACTTAGCCCAGCCTTCACCTGCACCTAATACGTCACCGTAAGAGAAACCACCACATGCCACTAAGCCTTTAAATTGCTCAAGTGTTAAACGACCTTCAAGAATGTCGCTCATGTGCACGTCAACCGCAGCAAAGCCTGCACGGTTAAATGCCGCAGCCATTTCTAAGTGAGAGTTAACGCCTTGCTCACGTAGAATCGCCATTTTCGGCTTCGCACCTGTTGCAATGTAAGGCGCTGCAACATCTTCGTTTAAGTCAAAGTTTAGTTTTACATTAAGACCAGGGTCTTTTGCGTCAAACTTAGCGTCAAACTCTTGCTTAGCACACTCAGGGTTATCGCGACGTGCTTGCATTTGGTAAGTTGTTTCTGCCCACATAGTACGAAGCTCAGTACGCGTGTGGTTAAGAACCACATCATCACCACGAGTGAATACCACACGATCATCAGCGTTTAGTGCGCCAATTTCATGGCTGATAGCTGCTAAGCCATGGTCTGCAAGAACGGCTTTAACTGCGTCTAAGTCAGCGTTTGCCACTTGGATAACCGCACCTAGCTCTTCATTGTAAAGCGCTTCGATGTCTGAACCTGTTAAGCCAGCAAGGTCAACAGTAACACCCGTGTGACCAGCAAATGCCATTTCAGCAACCGTAGTGAATAAACCACCGTCTGAACGGTCATGGTAAGCAAGTAGCTTGTTATCAGCAACAAGCGCTTGCATTGCTTCGTAGAAGCCTTTTAATAATACAGGGTTATCAACGTCAGGCGTTACATCCCCTAGTTGCTTATAAACCTGTGCAAGGCTTGATGCGCCCATACGGTTTTGACCCGCACCTAAATCAACTAATAATAGTGATGACTCACCTTTATCAGTACGTAGCTGTGGCGTTACGGTTTTACGCACATCTTCAACACGACCAAAGGCAGTAATGATCAATGATAATGGTGCAGTAACCGATTTTTGCTCGCCGTTTTCATCCCATTGAGTTTTCATCGACATTGAGTCTTTACCCACAGGAATAGTTAAACCGAGCGCCGGACAAAGCTCTTCACCTACCGCTTTTACAGCTTCGTAAAGACCCGCATCTTCGCCTGGGTGGCCTGCTGCAGCCATCCAGTTTGCAGATAGCTTGATATTTTCAAGGCCACCAATGTTCGCACACGCGATGTTCGTTAGTGACTCAGCCACAGCTAAACGAGCAGAAGCACCGTAGTTTAAAAGTGCAGCTGGAGTACGTTCACCTAATGACATTGCTTCACCGTGGTAAGTATCAAACGCAGCGGCTGTTACCGCACAGTTTGCTACTGGCACCTGCCAAGGACCTACCATTTGGTCACGCGCAACTAAACCCGTTACCGTACGGTCACCAATGGTGATTAAGAATGTTTTCTCAGCAATCGTTGGTAAGCGTAATAAACGCTGTGCAGCGTCTGCAGCATCAATGTTAGCAACGTCTAATGGTTGAGATTGCGCTTTTTTCGATTCAACTTCACGATGCATTTTTGGTGCTTTACCAAGTAAAACATCAAGCGGAAGATCAACTGGGTTGTTACCGAAGTGGCTATCTTCAACCGTTAAGTGACGCTCTTCTGTTGCTTCACCAATAACAGCGTATTCTGCACGCTCACGTTTACAGATTGCTTCGAAGCGCGCGAAGTCTTCTGCTGCAACAGCTAATACGTAACGCTCTTGAGATTCGTTACACCAAATTTCGTGTGGTGCCATACCCGGCTCATCGTTTGGAATGTCACGAAGTTGGAATTTACCACCACGACCACCGTCGTCTACAAGCTCAGGGAATGCGTTTGAAAGACCACCTGCACCCACATCGTGGATGAAAGCGATTGGGTTTGCATCACCTAGCTGCCAACATTTATCGATAACTTCCTGACAACGACGTTCCATTTCTGGGTTTTCACGCTGTACCGATGCAAAGTCTAAGTCTTCGTTTGATTGACCTGAAGTCATACTAGACGCAGCACCACCACCAAGACCGATGTTCATTGCCGGACCACCTAGTGCAATTAGCTTAGCACCTACAGGGATTTCACCTTTTTGAACATGTTCAGAACGAATGTTACCTAAACCACCGGCAAGCATGATTGGCTTGTGGTAACCACGTACTTCTTCACCGTTATGGCTTGATACTTTCTCTTCGTATGTACGGAAGTAACCAAGTAAGTTAGGGCGACCAAACTCGTTATTGAATGCCGCGCCACCTAATGGACCTTCAGTCATGATATCAAGTGCATTAACGATACGACCAGGCTTACCGAAGTCTGTTTCCCATGGCTGCTCGTAACCAGGAATACGTAGGTTAGATACAGTGAAGCCAACTAAACCAGCTTTAGGTTTAGAGCCGCGGCCTGTTGCACCTTCATCACGGATCTCACCACCAGAACCTGTTGATGCACCTGAGAATGGCGCAATCGCTGTTGGGTGGTTGTGAGTTTCAACTTTCATCAAGATTTCGATGTTTTCTTGATGGTACGCGTACTCACCTTCAACATTAGGGAAGAAACGACCTGCTAACGAACCCTTCATTACCGCTGCGTTATCTTTATATGCAGATAGTACGTTTTCAGGGTTTTGCTCGTAAGTGTTTTTGATCATTTTGAACAATGATTTTGGCTGTTCGATGCCATCAATTGTCCAATCGGCGTTAAAGATTTTGTGACGACAATGCTCAGAGTTTGCTTGCGCAAACATGAATAATTCGATGTCGTTCGGGTTACGCCCTAACTTTTGGAAGTTTTCTACCAAGTAATCAATTTCGTCATCTGCAAGCGCAAAACCTTGCTCCACGTTTGCTTTAGCAAGCGCTTCACGGCCACCACCTAAAATGTCAACTGATGACATTGGACGCGGCTCATCGTGACGGAATAATTTAGCTGCATCAGCCATATCCGCGTGCGTTGCTTCAGTCATACGGTCATGTAATAACGCTGCAACTTCAGCTGTTTGCTCAGCTGATAAATTACCTTCTACGTAGTATGCAATACCACGCTCAACACGGTGAACTTGGCTTAAGCCACAGTTATGTGCGATGTCAGTTGCTTTTGATGCCCAAGGCGAGATAGTACCTGGACGCGGCGTTACAAGAATTAACGTGCCCGCAGGGGTATGCTCAGCAATTGTTGGGCCATAAGTAAGCAGTTTTTCCAGCTTGGTTTGCTCATCAGCTGAAAGCTCGGCTGTAAGATCAGCAAAATGCATGAACTCAGCATAAACGTCAGTGACTGGAAGTTGTGCCTGTTGGCAACGCGCTAAAATTTTCTGAACTCTAAAATCGGAAAGTGCTGGTGCACCACGAAGGATCAACATAGGTATTTTCATCCGGGGTTAGGGATTGAACGATATTTTAGGCGCATATTATAGTGCAAATAACGTCTAGATTTAACTCAAAATTACGCTTTTATTTAAATAATCTTCATAACCGCTTTTATGGTTGCAGCAATTAACTATCTTAGTCGTCCTTATTTCTTCGCAGGTTCTTGTTCTGTATGACTTATCTACTAGCAGCCTTGTTATAGTTATTAATTTTTAAATAGATAACTAAAACTATTCGCCAAGTGACGTGGCTTAGAAGTTTTGTTATAACACTAAGGTAATGGTTTAAGGGGCATTTATAATCTATGCAAAAGTTACTCGCTATTTTTAGTTTAGTGCTCATGTTATGTGCGTGTGATATGCAACAGCAACCGTCGCAACTTGCTCATATCAAGGCACAGAACAAAATTAGAGTAGGCACATTAGCTGGCGCGAGTAACTACTATCAGGCTCCACAAGGTGTGCAAGGCTTTGAATATGAGCTTGCCCAAGAGTTTGCTGACTATGTTGGTGTAGAGCTCGAGATGGTGCCTTTTTTTAATCTATCCGATATGTTCGCACGCTTAGAAAGTGGCGATTTAGATATTATAGCTTCAGGTCTTACCTATAATACGATTCGGGCAGAGCATTATCGATTTGGCCCAACCTACCGAACAATTAGCCAAAAATTAGTTTATAAACAAGGCCGTACTCGCCCTCGAGAGTTTGAGGATTTAACCGGTAATCTCACTGTTTTAGCCAAAAGCAGCCACTCGTTGGCACTACAGCAATTAAAACAATTGCATCCTGAACTTAGCTGGAACGAAACAGAAGACATGGATGAAGAAGAGCTTCTGCAAGCAGTTATCGACGGTGAAATTGATTACACCCTAGCAGATTCACACACCTTATCGCTGTTTCGCCGCTATCACCCAAATTTAAGTATCGGCTTTTCGGTTACCCGTAACGACCCTATCGCTTGGTTACTAAGAAAAGATGGTGACGACTCTTTATATGCCTTGATGGTGCCATTTTTTGGCGACGTGAAAAAAAGCAACCAGCTTTATGTGTTAGAAGAAAAATACTTCGGCCATGTTCGTCAGTTTAACTATGTGAACACGCTTGCTTATATCGAAGCAATAAAAGACACCTTACCTAAATACCAACCTTGGTTTGAGCAATACGCAGGTAACATAGACTGGCGATTACTGGCAGCTTTGAGTTATCAAGAATCAATGTGGAACCCAAGGGCTAAGTCACCAACCGGTGTACGTGGCATAATGATGCTAACCCAAGCAACAGCAAAACAGGTCGGCGTAACAAATCGACTAGAGCCTGAGCAAAATATTAAAGGCGGTGCCCAGTATCTTGCCAAAGTGATTTCTTGGATCCCTGAACGCATTCCGCAGCCCGACAGAACCTGGTTTGCCTTAGCCTCTTACAATGTTGGCTGGGGACACGTCAACGACGCACGTATTATTACCGAGCAAGAAGGTGCAAGCCCAGATAAATGGGCTGATGTTAAAAAGCGCTTACCGCTTTTAATTAAAAAGCGTTACTATCGGAAAACCAAATATGGTTATGCCCGTGGCGATGTTGCAGTAAAGTACGTTGATAATATCCGTCGCTATTACGACGCACTGGTTTGGCTTGATGAAAATGATGCGATTGCTAACCCAAGCGAAAAAGAACAAAGCACTGAAGAAGCTCAACCTGAAGCGCAAGCAAGCGAGCCAAAGCCAAATGACAACACGCAACAAACCAACTCAGAGCAGCAAGAATTAGAAAACAACTAACTTCAAGCACCGAAATCTGTTTACTTGTCATCAAATGATCATTATCTTCCTGTAGAGATCAATATAATGCTTTACTCTCACTTAAGGAGCACTCATGTTAAAAAGAAGACGCACGACACATAAGTTCAAGCGTAATGTTATTTACTCAACGGCGACCCGCCGTCGTATCATGCTACGTAATACACACAAAAAAGTTATTTGGCGTCGCCGCTTATTTGCGATGCAGTTAATGGAAGCACAAGTTCCTGCAACGCCGGTTGTATAACTAGGCGTTGCGAGCAGCCTGCTTTGCCGCCTTTTTCTCTTCTCTACGACGCTTAAAAAACGCAGATATCACCGCCCCACACTGCTCACTCATAACATCGCCGGTTACTTCAACTTGATGATTAAGCCTAGGCTCTTGCAGCAGATTCATAATTGATCCTGCCGATCCCGTTTTGGCATCTTTAGCACCAAATACCAATCGCTTAATGCGGCTATGTACCAACAGGCCTGCGCACATAGAACAAGGTTCTAACGTTACATACAGGGTGCAATCGATTAATCGGTAGTTATTAAGTACTTTACCTGCTTCGCGGATTGCCATCATTTCAGCATGAGCGGATGGGTCGTTATCGATAATTGAGCGGTTATAACCATAGGAGATCAGTTGATTGTCTTTTACCAGCACAGCACCAACCGGAATTTCATTAATCGCAGCCGCTTCATTAGCGTAGTTTAATGCTTTTTCCATCCAATATTGGTCGCTAAATTGTTCGCTCATATATCACACAAATCTTGTAAAACTGTGAGTAATTATACCTAGTTAGTGAAAAATGTCGGCAATAAATACTGCTACACTTAAAAATTAACGCAAAATTTAGTGGCTTTTTCATGGCTCAATGGACCCATATTGCGCTATAATCTCGCGCTTTTTTTATTTAGCTTACAACACGGGTAGCAAATGAAATTTCCTGGACGCCGCAGGCATAAACATTATTTTCCGGTGGAAGCCAAAGATCCACTGACGAATCAACTTAACTCAACCGACCGACTACAACGTAGTTATATTACGGGTATCGACCAAATTGTGGTAGATATTGAAGCGAAAGTTGATCAAGCTTTCCTAGATGAATTTCAATTGCGCCGTGGCATGTCGCAAGTGATCGATAACGATATTACCAACGCGCTATACGACAGACTAAAACTCGACAATATGATCGATTATGAGTTTGCCGGTGGTACGGTAGGTAACACCATGCACAACTACTCTACCCTAGCTGACGACCGATCAGTACTGTTAGGGGTAATGAGTGAAAATATCAAAATCGGCAGCTATGCATACCGTTTTTTATGTAACACCTCTAGCCGCGTTGACCTTGACTACCTTCAGCCTGTAGATGGCCCAATTGGTCGTTGTTTTACCTTAATTGACGAGACCGGTGAGCGTACCTTCGCAATCAGCGCGGGGCTTATGAACCACCTGCGCCCTGAATCAATCGATCAAGCACTTATTGAGAATTCATCAGCACTGGTTATCAGCGCATACCTAATGCGTACTCAAGGTGATGAAACCATGACAGAAGCCACCATGCAGGCAGTAAAATATGCCAATGATGCAGGTGTCCCTGTGGTTTTAACCCTTGGCACTAAGTTCCTAATTGAACAAGACCCTGCTTGGTGGGCTGACTTTGTAAAAGAGCATGTTGATATTCTTGCTATGAATGAAGAAGAAGGTCTTGCGATTACTGGCTTTGAAGATCCGCTTCTAGCTGCCGACAAAGCGCTAGATTGGACTGATTTAGTTATTTGTACGGCTGGCGAAAAAGGCTTATTTATGGCCGGTTACGTAGACGACTCATTCAAGCGTGAAACAGAATACCCGCTATTACCAGGCGCGATTGCTGACTTTAACCGTTATGAATTTTCGCGCGCAATGCGTAAAGACGACTGCCAAAACCCTATTCGTGCGTACAGCCATACAGCACCGTTTATGGGCGGCCCAGATAGTATTAAAAATACCAATGGTGCGGGCGACTGTGCGCTAGCTGCCGTACTGCATGACTTATCAGCAAACGTTTACCACAAACTTAATGTGGCAAACTCAGCGAAGCATCAGCAACCTGCTATGACCTACTCATCGCTTGCACAAATTAGTAAATACGCTAACCGTGCAAGTTATGAAGTACTTGTTCAGCACTCGCCACGTTTATCTCGTGGCTTACCTGAACGTGAAGATTGTTTAGAGCAAGTTTACTGGGATCAGTAACAGCAACTAAAAAATCGAAATATCCAGTTTCTGGGATAAACGCTCAAGAGCCGCTATCCCAGCTACTGAGTTACCATACGAGTTAAGCCTTGGCGCCCACACAGCCACAGTAAATTGATTCGGTAACACAGCTAATATAGTACCAGATACCCCTGACTTACCCGGCATACCAACACGGTAGCCAAAATCCCCTGCAGCATCGTATAAACCACTGGTAAACAGTAACGAGTTTAACTGCTTATTTTGCCTTGCACTGAGTACTTCTTGGCCATTGGCATCTTTACCTTGGTTTGCTAAGTAATTGTACGCTTTTGCTAATTCTACGCAGTTTAACTCTATGGCACAGAAGTTAAAGTAAGCCCATAACACATCATCAACTTCATTATTAAAGTTGCCGAATGACTTCATTAGATGCCCCATCGCGGCGTTGCGATGACGAAACTCATATTCAGAGTTTGCCACTTTCTTATCAATAACAACCTGAGCATTTCCTGATAACTGGCGAAACGACTCAAGCATAGAGTGCATCGGCGCAGATAAACGGCTATATAACGCGTCACAGGTGACAATCGCACCGGCATTAATAAATGGGTTGCGTGGTATGCCCTGTTCAAACTCAAGCTGTGTAAGTGAGTTAAAAGCGGTGCCTGATGGCTCTTTACCAACTCGTTGCCACAGCTCATCACCATAACGCTGAAGTGCTAAAGTTAAGGTCATTACTTTCGAAACAGATTGAATTGTAAAACGTGCACTACAATCACCCGCGCAATAGGTTTGCCCATCTACTGTATGAATAGCAATGGCAAACTGGTTTGGCTCAACCTCTGCAAGCGCAGGAATATAATCAGCAACCTTACCTTGGCTCAGTAATGGTTGAACTTCTTTTGTGATTTCATCTAATACATGTTGATAATCAATCTGTGACATACCGCATCCTTTAAAACAAAAAGCCCCGCATTTGCGAGGCTTTGTAGTCTACTAAAGATGGTTTGCTATAGCGATTGCTATTAGCTCATCGCTGATTGCAGTTTTTTCATTGCTGTTTTTTCTAGCTGGCGAACACGCTCTGCTGAAACGTTATATTTCTCAGCAAGCTCTTGTAATGTCGCTTTATCGTCAGCTAACCAACGTGCACTTACGATGTCTTGAGAACGTTCATCAAGGGTTTTTAAGGCGCTGAATAAACGTGCATGAGACTGTTCTTGCCATTGCTGCTCTTCGATATCATCAGCAAGGTCAGCACTGCCATCTGTTAAATACTGTACTGGCGAGTATGTGCTTGTCGGTGCGTCGTCATTGTCGTCGCCCGTTAAGTCAAAGCCCATATCTTGGCCACTCATACGTGATTCCATCTCACGTACTTCTCTTTCACTTACACCTAGCTCATTAGCAACTGTGCTAACCTCAGCTTGGTTAAACCAACCTAAACGTTTTTTGTTTTTACGTAGGTTGAAGAATAATTTACGTTGCGCTTTTGTAGTTGCAACTTTCACGATACGCCAGTTTTTCAGTACGTATTCATGAATTTCAGCTTTGATCCAGTGTACTGCGAATGAAACTAAGCGAACACCTACACTTGGGTCGAAACGTTTTACCGCTTTCATCAGACCGATATTACCTTCCTGAATTAAATCAGCTTGCGGTAAGCCATAACCTGAATAGCTTTTCGCAATATGAGCAACAAAGCGTAGATGCGACATAATGAGTTGCTTCGCAGCTTCAAGATCACCTTCTTCCTGAAGACGTGTCGCCAACTGCTTTTCTTTCTCTGCATCAAGCATAGGAATAGTGCTAACCGCTTGAAGGTAGCCGTCCATACTTGCGCTCTGTTGACCTGCAGTAAGTGCCATTGCGTATAAATCTTTACTCATTTTTCACCTCAGTGATAAACATTTGAAACCATCTTAGCACTCTTTAAGCGAGAGTGCTAACTTCAATTAAAAACTTTTTTAAAGTTCAAATCAAGTGGTTTTTGCATCTATTTTTAGTCTACGCTAACACGCTGAATAAGCGATGAATTCTAGCTTGAAGTGATATTTTGATAAATTAACAGCGACTACTATTTATCGCTAAAAGAGCAGTGTAACAACGAATTGTTACACTTTATCGGGTTCAATTTCTTTTATGTAGCGGTTAACTGATAGGTAAGAACCAACAAATCCTAAGCCTGTTGCAAGAGCGACTAAAATGCCAAACTCTGAGAGTGTTAAACCAATTAAGTCAAAGCTGGTTTCATAAACACCCGCAACATCACTTACAGCAGCACCAAGCCACCACATCATTAATGCAACACAAATAAAAGAGAACAAACCGCCAATAATACCGTACCAAATCCCTGTCCATAAAAATGGTGCATGAATAAAGGTGTTTGTCGCCCCTACTAACTTCATCACTTGAATTTCATCTTTCTTATCCATGATTGATAAGCGGATAGTATTACCAATGATCAGGGTGACGGAGGTTAATAATAGTAGAGCAATGGTAATCACGCTTTCTTTTAATAAACTTAAAAGTGCATTTAATCGCTCAAGCCAAGCAATATCGAGTTTACCAAAATCAACTTCTCTTTCGCCTTCAAGTTTTTGCAGTAATTGTTTTGCAGTATTTGGCTGACGGTAGCGTGCTGTCGGCGTAACAATCACAACATCAGGTAACGGGTTCGCATCTAAATATTCAAGTGCTTGGCCAAATCCTGATACTTGTTTAAATTCAGTGAGGGCATCGCCTTTTGATATAAACTCCACTTTATCTACTTCAGGGTAGAGAGCTAAACGCTTAACCAAGGTTTGCGTTTGCTGCTCGCTCATAGTCTCTTTTACGAACAACGAGATCTCTGCAGCATCTTCAAAGCCACTGCTCACTTGCGAGACATTTTTAACCACTAAATAAAGCGTCGCTGGCAGTGTTAAGCTTAACCCCAATACCGCAATGGTCATCAATGAGGCTAAAGGCGTTCGCCACATTTCACCGAGGCTGTGCACACCTTGGCGAATAAGATTAATAAAGAAGAAATAAGGCGCTGCTAAAAATGACTTCTTTTGACGTTCGTTTTGGCTGTGGCGGCTTTTAAACAATAAACTCATAGTGCCCCCTCAGCTAACGGATCGTCAATCATACGGCCATCTTTAAGTGTTAGACTGCGATAACGCATACGCGCAATTAAGCCAATATCATGGGTTGCAATCAGCACGGTTGTACCATGATTATTAAAGTCTTCGAATAAACGTAAAATGTCCATCGAAAGTTCAGGGTCTAAGTTACCAGTTGGCTCATCGGCTAATAGGATTGGCGGTGAATTAACGATAGCGCGAGCAATACCAACACGCTGCTGCTCACCACCTGATAAGGTTGCTGGATTACACTTAGCTTTATCAAGTAACCCGACTTTATCAAGCGCACCGTGAACACGTTTAGCTATTTGCTTATGGTGCGTACCTTCAATGATTAAAGGTAAGGCAACATTATCAAACACTGAGTAACGTTCTAGTAAGCGGTGATTCTGAAAGATGATACCAATATCGCGGCGCACATAAGGGATCTGGCGCGATTTAACAGCATTTAAATCAACACCATTAATAAGCACCTGCCCGGCTGATGGACGCTCCATCAAGCTGATAAGCTTCAATAATGTACTTTTACCTGCCCCACTGTGCCCGGTTAAAAAGGCCAGTTCACCAGGCTTAATATGAAAGCTGACTTTTTCAAGGGCACGATGGCCACCTGGATATGTTTTACTGACTTGCTGAAAATTTATCATTTTAGTTATCAATCATCTTGCAGCGAAAAAGGGAGCAAGCTCCCTTTAGTTAATTATGCGTCATCCTCGTCTTGGCTAAATAGTGCATCAATAAAGTCACCACTATTAAAGGTACGTAAATCATCAATACCTTCACCAACACCAATGTAACGAATTGGGATATTAAATTTATCTGCAACGGCGAAAATCACACCACCTTTAGCGGTACCATCTAGTTTAGATAAAGTAATGCCCGTTAAACCAACACATTCATTAAATAATTTAACTTGGCTAATTGCGTTTTGACCTGTACCTGCATCAATAGTTAGCATAACTTCATGCGGCGCATCTGGGTCAATTTTCTTCATTACACGGGCAATTTTTTCAAGCTCTTGCATTAGGTTATCTTTATTTTGCAAGCGACCTGCTGTATCAGCGATTAACACATCAGCATTACGAGCCTTTGCAGCCTGAAATGCATCAAATACCACTGACGCACTGTCTGCACCTGTATGTTGAGCAATCACTGGGATGCTATTACGCTCACCCCATACTTGCAGCTGCTCAACCGCTGCAGCGCGGAACGTATCTCCGGCAGCAAGCATCACTGACTTACCTTCGCTTTGGAACTGCTTAGCTAATTTACCAATCGTGGTGGTTTTACCTACACCATTTACACCCACCATTAAGATAACAAATGGCTTTTTGTCACCACTTACAACCAGCGGCTGCTCAGCGGTTTTAAGCATACTTGCCATTTCTTGCTTCATTAACTCATATAAAGCATCGCCATCTTTTAATTGCTTACGATCAGCGGCATCGGTTAGGTTATCAATCAACTTCATTGTTGTATCAACACCTAAATCGGCTGTTAGTAATTGTGTTTCTAGTTCTTCAAATAACTCATCGTCAATTTTCTTACCACTAAAAATAGATGCAAAGCCTGAACCAATATTAACGCGAGTTTTTAATAGACCTTTTTTAAGGCGTGCGAAGAAACCTTCTTTCTTTGGTTTTTCAGCAGCGGCTTGAGCAGCTTTCTCTTGCTCTAAACGCTCAGCTTCTGCTTGTTCTTCAGCAATGCGTTCTTGCTCTAAGCGCTCCGCTTCTGCCTTCTCTGCAGCAATGCGTTCTTGTTCTAAACGCTCCGCTTCTGCCTTTTCTGTCGCGATACGTTCTTGCTCTAAGCGAGCTGCTTCTGCCTTTTCTGTCGCGATACGTTCTTGCTCTAAACGTTCCGCTTCTGCCTTTTCTGCCGCAATGCGCTCCTGCTCTAAACGTTCCGCTTCTGCCTTTTCTGCCGCAATGCGCTCTTGTTCTAAACGTTCTGCTTCTGCCTTTTCTGCAGCGATACGCTCTTGCTCTAGACGATCCGCTTCTGCTTTTTCTGCAGCAATACGTTTTTGTTCTAAACGATCCGCCTCTGCTTTCTCTGCAGCAATACGTTCTTGCTCTAGACGATCCGCTTCTGCGTTTTCTGCAGCAATGCGTTCTTGTTCTAAGCGCTCCGCTTCTGCCTTCTCTGCAGCAATTCGTTCTTGCTCTAAACGTTCCGATTCAGCCTTTTCTGCAGCAATGCGTTCTTGCTCTAGACGTTCTTCCTCGGCCTTCTGTGCAGCAACTTGCTCGGCTTCACGCTGCGCCTGTTCTGCTGCAGCACGCTCTTGCTCTAATTTCATTGCTGCTTCTTGCTCAGCAAGACGAGCTTGTTGTTCTTGACGTTGTTGTTCTGCCGCTTGCTGCTCTTGAGCTAAACGTTCAGCTTCTGCTTGTTCTGCCGCAATGCGTTCTTGCTCTAGACGCTCTGCCTCTGCCTTTTCTGCCGCAATGCGCTTTTGCTCTAAACGCTCCGCTTTTGCTTTTTCAGCAGCGATACGCTCTTGCTCCAAACGCTCCGCTTTTGCTTTTTCAGCAGCGATACGCTCTTGCTCTAAACGGTCAGCCTCTGCCTTTTCTGCAGCAATGCGTTCTTGCTCTAAACGCTCCGCTTCTGCCTTTTCTGCAGCAATGCGTTCTTGCTCTAAACGTTCAGCTTCAGCCTTTTCGGCTTCAATTCGCTGTTGTTCTTCTATTTGCTTCTGGTTATCAGCCTCTTTTGCTGCTTGCTCTGCTTGTTGCTTATCTGATTTGCCAAAACCAAACCAAGACAGGAATTTACTTTTTTTTGCCATACTTGCTAATAACCACTTATAAAAATCTGATAAACTTACATGAATAATAGTTTGGTGACAGTTCAGCTTTTTAGCCAAACATAAACAGGTACCATCTATCGCTAAGGTCGCAATACTATCACTTTTAGCGCAGTAGAAAAATGACACGCTAGCTATTGCATACAATATTATCTGAGCTAGTGGTCAGTTACCAATGATTAGTGAGTTAAATGAGAAAAAAATCAACAGCTAACCGCCAAGCAAAAGCAGCGAACAATAAATCAGCAAATGGATTTATTCGTATTATTAGTGGGCAATTTCGCGGTAGAAAATTACCCGTAAAAGATGTGCAAGGCTTGCGCCCAACCACAGACCGTATAAAAGAAACTGTATTTAACTGGCTAATGCAAGATACCCGAGGCGCAGCGGTACTCGATTGCTTTGCCGGTTCCGGCGGTTTAGGTTTTGAGGCGTTATCGCGCTTTGCTGATCATGCTGTGTTTTTCGAACTAGATAAAGGTGCCGCTAGCCAACTAAAAGAAAACATTAGCACCCTTAAATTGGATAATGCCGTCGTAAAACAAGGCAATAGCCTTTCATTATTAGAACAAAACATGCAAAACGAGCAATTTGATCTAATTTTTGTTGACCCGCCATTTCGACAAAACTTGGCTGAAAAAAGTTGTTTTTTACTCGAAAAAAATAGCTGGTTATCTGCCCAAGCACTTATATATGTTGAGGTCGAAAGCGAACTAAGCGACCTAGACACCCCAGATAACTGGATGCTTTTAAAAGAAAAAACTGCCGGACAAGTGATTTGTCGGCTATATCAACGCGAGACAAATTAACTCTGTTTTGCAAACCTAGTTTCTGTTAATATTATTCTTTACATGTGGTGTTGCTTCGGATTACAATACCGCACCATTTTTGAACCACTTGGTCGTTATTCGATCAACTTGAGCAACGCTCATTATTTAGGTAGGTGAATTTTTAATGCCAGTAATTAAAGTAAGAGAGAACGAACCGTTTGACGTAGCACTTCGTCGCTTCAAGCGTTCATGTGAAAAAGCAGGTATCCTTTCAGAAGTTCGTCGTCGCGAGCACTATGAAAAACCAACAGCTGAGCGTAAGCGTAAAAAAGCTGCTGCAGTAAAGCGTCACATGAAGAAGCTTTCTCGCGATAACGCACGTCGCGTTAAATTATACTAATCAGTATTTGGTCTTGTATAAATGAGCCTTTTATTAACGCTAAAAGATGCGCAAAAAGATGCGATGAAGGCAAAGGACAAAGAACGTCTTAAGCCTATCCGCATGGTACTTGCTGCAATCAAGCAACGTGAAATTGACGAGCAAATTACGCTTGACGACGACGGTATTACCGCTGTTTTAGTAAAGCTTGTTAAGCAACGTCGCGATTCTTACACCCAGTACATTGATGCGGGTCGTGAAGATTTAGCTGAAATTGAAGCCAGTGAGATTAAAGCACTTGAAGAATTCTTACCTCAACAATTGAGTGAAGAAGAAATCATTGCTCTTATTGACTCGGCTATAGCTGATACAAACGCAGCGGGTATGCAAGACATGGGTAAGGTAATGGGAGTTATCAAAAGCAAAGCTGAAGGTCGTGCCGATTTAGGTAAGATTTCTGGCTTAATCAAGCAACGATTAACTGCCTAACCCCCACATACAGATGTATGATTCAAGCAAACCGAGCCTAGTGCTCGGTTTCTTGCTTTTAGTCTTTCATAAACACAGTAATTGTGTTCAAATCTTATTTTACAACGCATAGATAGCGCAGGAAAATACAACAGCTATGGCCGGAAAAATACCTCGACAGTTTATTGATGATTTACTCGCTCGCACAGATATTGTTGAGTTAATTGATTCGAGAGTTGGCCTTAAAAAAGCAGGTAAAGACTACCAAGCTTGTTGCCCATTCCATAACGAAAAATCACCTTCATTTACCGTTTCTCAAGATAAACAGTTTTACCACTGCTTTGGTTGTGGTGCCAATGGCAATGCAATTTCGTTTGTTATGGAATACGACAAATTAGAGTTCGTTGATGCTATTGAAGAATTAGCGAGTATGCTCAATTTAGACGTACCTCGCGAACAAGGCACAAGTTCTGGCCCGCAACGCACTGCAGAACAAAAGCGCTCCGATTACGATTTAATGTTACATGCTGCTCGCTTTTATCAGCATCAGTTAAAGCATCATGCCAACTCAAAAACGGTTATCGACTATATCAAGGGTCGTGGTTTAAGCGGTGAAACAGCGAAAAAATTCATGATTGGTTATGCGCCAAGTGAATGGGAAGCGCTATGCCAGCAACTTGGCCGCAACAAAGAACAAAAAGAGCAGCTTGTAGAACTAAAACTAGCCTCTGAAAAGTCGCCAGGTCGTCAATTTGACTTCTTCCGTGATCGACTCATGTTCCCTATTCGCGATAAACGCGGTCGGGTGATTGCCTTTGGTGGCCGTGTTATGCAAGCGGATCAAGGTCCTAAATACCTTAACTCACCAGAAACCCGTATTTTCCATAAAGGCTTTGAGCTTTATGGTTTATACGAAGCCAAGCAAGCACATAAAAAACTTGAACATATTTTAATTGTTGAAGGGTATATGGATGTTGTTGCTTTAGCTGAGCAAGGCATCGAATATGCCGTTGCCGCCCTTGGCACAGCAACGACCGCAGAACATATGCACACTTTATTTAGAACCACAGATAAAGTGATTTGCTGCTACGACGGTGACCGTGCAGGTCGCGATGCAGCTTGGCGTGCACTAGAAAATGCACTGCCTTATCTTGGTGATGGTAAGTCATTAAAGTTTGTGTTTTTACCAGATGGTGAAGACCCTGATTCACTGGTACAAAAAGAAGGTAAAGACGCTTTTGAAGCTAGGTTAAGCGAAGCGGATGATTTTACTAAGGTGCTGTTTAATAAGCTCAGCCAAGAGATAGACCTTACTCAAGACGCAGGTAAAGCAAAGCTCCTTAGTGATGCCCTGCCACTAATTGAAAAAATCCCTAGTGATTTTTACCAAGAAAATATTTTGGAACATCTTGGCCGCTTAATTGGTCGAACAAGAGAGCAGTTAAATAATCGCGTTAAGTCGCCAAAGCAACAGCATGCGATTGAGCGTAAATTTAAAATAACACCAATGCGTCAAGCGATTGGTATTTTATTGCAACACCCAAATTTGGCGACCAGCATTGCTTATATGCCAGAATTAGCTGAGATGAAAATAGCCGGTATTGAGCTATTTTTACGCATTCAGCACTTAGCACTAGAACGTGAAGGTATCACGACGGCACAAATTTTAGAGTCATTTAGGGATGGCGCTGAATATGACGCGTTAGTGAAACTAGCAACTTGGCAGCACCAAATAAATGACGATCGTTTAGAGACGGTTTTTAAAAATACTTTTAAATTTATTGAAGACCAGTGTTTAAATTATCGACTAGAGACCCTATTAATAAAAGACAAGACCCAAGGCTTAAGCAGCGAAGAAAGGCTAGAATGCCACTTACTGACGCAAGCGTTAAAAGGCAGCAACAGCTAGTCAGAATTGAATAATGCTGTTATACTGTGCTATTCACTGCGTCTAGTTAGTTTTCGTGTCGCTTAATTAGTAAGCGAGCTGGCGCCTGTTGTATCAACTTTCAGAGTGGAAGAATAAATCTCTATGGATCCAACTCCTCAGTCACAATTAAAGCTTCTGATTCAAAAAGGTAAAGAGCAAGGTTATTTAACTTTTGCAGAAGTTAATGATCACCTTCCACAAGACATTATCGACTCAGATCAGGTAGAAGATATCATTAGCATGATTAATGATATGGGTATCAAGGTAAGTGAAAACGCACCTGATGCCGATGAATTAATGATGCAAGAAACAACGACAGACGAAGACGCAGCAGAAGCCGCGGCAGCTGCACTTGCGACTGTAGAAAAAGAGATCGGTCGAACAACTGACCCTGTACGTATGTATATGCGTGAAATGGGTACTGTTGAACTTCTTACGCGTGAAGGCGAAATCGTTATCGCTAAGCGTATTGAGGAAGGTATTAACCAAGTACAGATTTCAGTTGCTGAATACCCTGAAGCAATTACTTATCTACTAGAGCAATGGGACAAGTTCGAAGCAGAAGAAATGCGCTTAAGCGACATTATCTCTGGTTTCTTTGATCCTAATAATGAAGAAGAATCACAAATCTCTGCAACACACATCGGTTCTGAGTTAAACGAAGAGCAACTCGACGAAGAAGACGACGAAGACGATGATGAAGATGACGACAGTGATGACGATGATGATAGCGATGGCGACACAGGTCCTGATCCTGAAGAAGCTCGTATTCACTTCGAAAACTTACGTGAGCTTTATAACAAGGCACGCGAAACGTTCGAAGAAAAAGGTCGCTCGCACCCGGATTCACTTGAAGCTATTGCAGAAATAGGCGAACTATTTAAAACCTTTAAATTAGTGCCAAAACAGTTTGACCGCATGGTTAACAACATGCGTGAAATGATGGACCGCGTTCGTGTACAAGAACGTATCATCATGAAACAAGCTGTACAAATTGCTAAGTTACCGAAAAAGAGCTTTATCAAGCACTTTGCTAACAACGAAACAGACACAAGCTGGATTGACCTTGAGATTGCTGCAAACGAGAAATACTCAGTAGCACTTGAAACAGTTAAACCAGAAATCATTCGTTGCATCAGCAAACTAAGTGCAATTGAAGAAAGCACAGGCCTTAGCATCGAACGAATTAAAGATATCAACCGCCGCATGAGTATTGGTGAAGCGAAAGCTCGCCGTGCGAAGAAAGAAATGGTTGAAGCGAACTTACGTCTTGTAATTTCAATTGCGAAAAAATACACCAACCGTGGTTTACAGTTCTTAGACCTTATCCAAGAAGGTAATATTGGTCTAATGAAAGCGGTTGATAAGTTCGAATACCGCCGTGGTTATAAGTTTTCTACTTATGCAACATGGTGGATCCGTCAAGCAATCACGCGTTCGATTGCTGACCAAGCACGTACCATCCGTATTCCTGTGCACATGATTGAGACGATCAACAAATTAAACCGTATCTCTCGTCAAATGCTACAAGAGATGGGTCGTGAGCCGAGCCCAGAAGAATTAGCTGAGCGTATGTTAATGCCTGAAGACAAGATCCGTAAGGTACTTAAAATCGCTAAAGAGCCAATTTCAATGGAAACACCAATCGGTGATGATGAAGATTCGCACTTAGGTGACTTCATTGAAGATACCACTATCGACTCACCTATTGATTCTGCAACAATGGAATCACTACGTGGCGCAACAAACGATGTACTAGCGGGCTTAACAGCACGTGAAGCTAAAGTACTACGTATGCGTTTCGGTATCGACATGAACACTGACCATACATTAGAAGAAGTAGGTAAACAATTTGACGTAACACGTGAGCGTATTCGTCAAATCGAAGCGAAAGCGTTACGTAAATTACGTCACCCTTCTCGCTCTGACTTACTGAAAAGCTTCTTAGATGCTAAGTAATTTAGTATCGCGTTATTAACTAAAAGGCCGCTGTTGCGGCCTTTTTTCTATTCGAGAGATATTCATGGCTTGGATCCAAATTCGCATCAACGCAAATGCAGACAACGCAGAATTAATCAGCGACTTACTCATGGACACTGGCAGTGCGTCAGTCACCTATGTTGATGCCAAAGATACCCCTATTTATGAGCCAAAACTTGGTACTGTGCAGTTATGGGCTGATACCACTGTGATTGGCCTGTATGACGCTAACCATGATATGGAAAGCGTAGTAGCAACATTAAATGCTGAAGCAACACTCGCCGATAAGCTCGTTTATAAAATTGAACAGCTTGAAGATAAAGATTGGGAACGTGAATGGATGGATAACTTCCACCCTATTCAATTCGGTGAGCGCTTATGGATCTGCCCAAGCTGGCGCGATATTCCAGATCCTGATGCGGTTAATGTATTACTCGACCCAGGCCTTGCTTTTGGTACAGGTACCCATGCAACGACTGCGCTTTGTTTAAAATGGCTAGAAAGCCAAGATTTAACAGGTAAAACTGTGGTCGACTTTGGTTGTGGCTCAGGTATTTTAGGAATTGCTGCGATCAAACTCGGCGCTGAACGTATGATCGGTATCGATATAGATCCTCAAGCCCTTGAAGCAAGCCGCGATAATGCAAAACGTAATGGCGTTGCAGATAAACTTGAAGTGTATTTACCTGAAGATCAGCCAGAGTTTACAGCCGATATTGTGGTTGCAAACATCTTAGCTCAACCTCTTCGCGAACTACATGAAGTGATTTTAGGTCTTTTAAAACCGAATGGTAAAATTGCTATGTCAGGTATTTTAGAAGAACAAGCTCAGTCTGTAGCCGATGTTTACGCCCCGTTTTTAGCACTTGATGACGTGGCTGTTGAGGGTGAATGGACCCGAGTAAGCGGCATCAAGAAAGCCTAAATAGCACTAGAGTATTTACTCAAACATAATAGGTAAAGCCAGTATTTAACAGGCTTTACCTTATTTTTACAGTTAGTAGTTTCTCACTTTTTTGTGAGTAAAAATTTTTCTGTTCAAATATCAAACAAATCAACCTACCCGTCAAACTGTTATCAAAAGTCAATACGAAAAGGGCAAAAAAAAGTCACTTTTGTTCAATTTATAGCCTTTGATTTTTGCTAAAAAAGCCGTAAACTTAGCGCCCCTTGAAAAGAGGCCAATTGAATAACAGTGCGTATCGGTTCATACCAACTTGAGAACAATGTAATTGTCGCGCCAATGGCAGGCATTACAGACAGACCATTTAGACAACTTTGCCGTCGCTTAGGTGCGGGCCTTGCTGTTTCTGAAATGCTCTCGTCAAACCCGAAAGTATGGAAAACCGAAAAATCGATGAACCGTATGGATCACAGCGGTGAATCGGGAATTCGTTCGGTGCAAATCGCCGGAGCCGATCCTGAGCTTATGGCACAGGCAGCACAATTCAATGTCAGCAATGGTGCACAGATCATAGATATCAATATGGGGTGCCCAGCTAAAAAAGTGAATAAGAAACTCGCAGGCTCAGCCTTATTACAGTTTCCTGAATTAGTACAAGAGATACTCGATGCCGTTGTTAATGCTGTCGATGTCCCTGTCACTTTAAAAATCCGTACCGGATGGGATCAGGATAACCGTAATGGTGTCGAGATTGCGAGAATAGCTGAACGTTATGGCATTGCCTCACTGGCAGTACACGGGCGAACGCGCGCATGTATGTATAAAGGTGAAGCAGAGTACGCCACAATTAGGGATATTAAACGTTCAGTGTCTATCCCTGTCGTTGCCAATGGTGATATTACTTCACCAGAAAAAGCAAAGCAGGTTTTGGATTATACGGGTGCAGATGCCATTATGATTGGTCGAGCCGCCCAAGGTCGCCCTTGGATTTTTAGGGAGATAGACCACTATTTGCGAACTGGAGAACATTTGCCAGCACCTGAAATTGCAGAGGTGCGTAGCATTTTGATGGAGCATTTAGACAATCTTCATCAGTTTTACGGGGAGCCAATGGGAGCGCGTATCGCTCGAAAGCATGTATCTTGGTATTTGCAAACCCATGACAGTGACGGTCAGTTTAGGCGAGTATTTAATGCGTTAGATAACCCACAGGCACAAGTCGACGCATTAGAAGAATACTTTAAAACACTAGCAGCTAACTAAGAAAGAAAGAGACATATAACGATGTTCGAACAAAACGTGACTTCTCCATTTATCACAAACCCTCATGTACAGTCACACGAGAAACCACAGCCGTTGCGTGATGCAGTGAAAAAAGCTGTTCATCACTACTTAAAGCAACTTAATGGTCAAGACGTACAAGACGTATACGACCTTGTTCTTTCTGAGCTAGAAGCACCATTACTTGAAGAAGTAATGACGTACACGCGTGGTAACCAAACTCGTGCTGCAATCTTACTAGGTATCAACCGTGGTACTTTACGTAAGAAGCTTAAAAAATACGGCATGAACTAATACTGGTTATATTGGACTCGTAGTAAGCCAGCATATTTATTTTGCTAATAAACGCTTACTAATCCAATACAACTGATATAAAAGTTTTTAATAAAAAGCACCTTAGGGTGCTTTTTTTATAGCTGTTAAAAACTATGCAAAATCCTCACGCTTTAAACGTCGTTTTTTAAAGCAGATTCAGTTAAAATACCGCCTTTCTAAGCTAGCTCAAACATTGAGGTAATCAAAACTACAATGGATACACATCGTCCAATTCGTCGCGCACTATTAAGTGTGTCAGATAAAACCGGTATCGTTGAATTTGCTCGCGCTCTTGAAGCACAAGGCGTGGATATTTTATCAACTGGCGGTACTTGCAAATTACTTGCTGATAACGGCATCAAAGTCACTGAAGTATCTGACCATACTGGTCACCCTGAGATCATGGATGGTCGCGTAAAAACACTTCATCCAAAAATTCACGGCGGCATCTTAGCGCGTCGCGGTCAAGATGAAGACGTAATGGAGGATCACAACATCTCTGCTATCGATATCGTTGTAGTTAACTTATACCCCTTCGCAAACACTGTTGCGAAAGAAGACTGCAGCCTAGAAGATGCGATTGAAAACATTGATATCGGTGGTCCAACTATGGTTCGCGCTGCGGCGAAAAACCATAAAGACGTAACTATCGTAGTTAATGCAAAAGATTACGACCGCGTAATCAGCGAAATGCAAAGCAACAACGGTTCAACAACGTATAAAACACGTTTTGATCTAGCTATTGCTGCTTACGAGCACACAGCTCAGTACGATGGCATGATTGCAAACTACTTCGGCAAAATGGTTCCTGACTACACAGAGGAAGCTGCTGAAGAGACTAAATTCCCACGTACTATCAACATGCAGTTCACTAAAAAGCAAGATATGCGCTACGGTGAGAACTCACACCAAGACGCTGCTTTTTATGTTGAAAACGACCTAACTGAAGCATCTGTTGCGACTGCAGTTCAACTGCAAGGTAAAGCACTTTCTTACAACAACATTGCTGACACTGACGCAGCATTAGAGTGTGTAAAAGAATTCGACGTACCAGCGTGTGTTATCGTAAAACATGCGAACCCTTGTGGTGTGTCAATTGGTGACAACATTCTTGAAGCTTATGATCGCGCATTCAAAACTGACCCTACATCAGCATTTGGTGGCATCATCGCATT
This sequence comes from Pseudoalteromonas shioyasakiensis, assembly GCF_022398475.1. Taxonomy (GTDB): domain Bacteria; phylum Pseudomonadota; class Gammaproteobacteria; order Enterobacterales; family Alteromonadaceae; genus Pseudoalteromonas. Next base: position 26,210 of record NZ_JAKEVM010000050.1, read on the forward strand.
CAACAAAGAGCTTGATGCAGACACAGCTGAAGCAATTGTTGCTCGTCAATTCGTTGAAGTTATCATTGCACCTAAAGTATCTGAAGCAGCTGCACAAATCGTATCTGCTAAGCAAAACGTTCGTTTATTAGAATGTGGTGAATGGACGGGTAATGCAACAGGTCACGACATCAAGCGTGTTAATGGCGGTATTCTAGTTCAAGACCGCGACCTAGGCATGGTAACGCAAAGCGACCTTAAAGTTGTATCTAAGCGTCAACCAACTGAGCAAGAATTAAAAGATTTATTATTCTGCTGGAAAGTAGCTAAATTCGTTAAGTCTAACGCAATTGTTTATGCACGTGACGGTATGACGATTGGTGTAGGTGCAGGTCAAATGAGCCGTGTTTATTCAGCGAAAATTGCTGGTATCAAAGCCGCTGACGAAAACCTTGAAGTAAAAGGTTCAGTTATGGCATCGGATGCATTCTTCCCATTCCGTGACGGTATTGATGCAGCAGCAGAGGCTGGCATCACCGCTGTTATTCAACCAGGTGGTTCAATGCGCGATGAAGAAGTTATCGCTGCAGCTGACGAAGCTGGTATGGCAATGGTATTTACAGGTATGCGCCATTTCCGCCACTAATCACATAAAGGGTTAAGCACATAGCTTAACCCTTTTTGTTTGCCACAAATTCACGTATTCTGATTAATAA
>NZ_JAKEVM010000051.1 GCF_022398475.1 Pseudoalteromonas shioyasakiensis
GAAGAAAAATTATGGCTCATGTTTCAACCCCTGTGTCGGCTGCTGCAAGCCAAGCAGATATGCCTAAGCAGCACTTTGCGCTGGCATCATTGACCACATTATTTTTTATGTGGGGATTCATCACCTGTCTGAATGACATTTTAATCCCTTATTTAAAAGGTATGTTTTCACTTAACTATACGCAGGCTATGCTCATTCAATTTTGCTTCTTTGGTGCGTATTTTGTGATGTCGATCCCCGCTGGTAAGTTGGTCAGTCGTATTGGCTACCAATTTGGTATTGTGGTTGGCTTAGTGGTTGCAGCCATTGGTTGCGCGCTGTTTTACCCAGCTGCTGTTGCTCATGTGTATGAGTTATTTTTACTGGCTTTGTTTGTACTTGCCTCGGGTATCACGATTTTGCAAGTATCTGCTAACCCTTATGTAAGTGTTCTTGGTCCACAAAAAACAGCGTCTTCGCGTTTGACTATGACGCAGGCTTTTAATTCTTTAGGAACAACAGTCGCGCCAATTTTTGGTGGTTGGTTAATTCTATCTGAAATTAGCCAAGCTACAGCAGAGGAAGTGAAACTCCCTTATTTAATGTTGTCGTTAACCTTACTTGTGCTTGCCGTTATCTTTGCGTTTTTGAAATTGCCAAAATTAGGTAAAGAAAGTGATAGCGAAGCCGCACACCAAGATTTAGAAGACTTTGTTGATTTAGGCAGTGTTTGGCGCTATCGCCACCTAATTCTAGGTGCTGTTGGTATTTTTGTGTATGTAGGCGCAGAGGTGGCAATTGGTAGCTTTTTAGTCGGCTTTTTGACCCTAGATAACATTGCGGGTTTACCAGAAAACGAAGCCGCTCATTATATTAGCTACTATTTTGCAGGAGCCATGGTTGGTCGTTTTATTGGCGCAGTGGTAATGCAAAAATTTAATGCAGGTAAGGTGTTAGCATGTCATGGCTTATTGGCTGTTTTACTGGTTGTGATTGCTATGACTGGAGAGGGCAGCCTGGCTATGTGGGCAATTCTGCTTGTGGGTTTATGTAACTCGATTATGTTCCCAACCATTTTCAGTCTTGCTTTACACGGCCTTGGTAAGTACACATCAAAAGGTTCTGGTATTTTATGTTTAGCGATTGTAGGTGGTGCAATTATTCCATTACTACAAGGTGTGTTAGCCGATTCTATTGGCGTACAAATGGCGTTATTCTTACCTATCGCCTGTTATTTATATATTACTTACTTTGCGCTGGTTGGCTCAAAAGTATCGACTCAGACTCAGCAATCTTCATAGGTGTAAAAATGAAATTGAAAAAAACATTCACACTCTTCTCGTTAATGATGGCAGGCGCCAGCATGACAGCTTGCACTGGGCAAGATAAGGTTACCAACGTGAACGCTGAGCAAGAAATTTGGCCAAACATTGAAACGGGTATTGCTGCAAATCCAGAGATGGAAGCAAAAATTGCAAACATGCTGGCAAATATGACCCTTGAGCAAAAGATTGCGCAAATGATCCAGCCAGAAATCCGCGATATTACTGTTGAAGATATGCGTAAATACGGCTTTGGTTCTTACCTCAATGGCGGTGGCGCATTCCCTAATAATGATAAACATGCTAGTGCTGCAGATTGGATTGATCTTGCTGAAAAAATGTATCAAGCCTCAATTGATGACTCGCTCGATGGTAGCTCAATTCCGACTATGTGGGGCACCGATGCCGTGCATGGTCACAATAATGTTATTGGTGCGACACTATTCCCTCATAATATTGGTTTAGGTGCAACAAACAACCCTGAGTTAATCGAAAAAATTGCCGCCGCTACTGCGCAAGAAGTGATGGTAACAGGCATCGATTGGGTATTCGCGCCTACGGTTGCGGTTGTTCGTGACGACCGTTGGGGCCGTACTTATGAAGGTTATTCTGAAGATCCTGAAATTGTGAAAGCATATTCGGCAGCCATTGTTAAAGGATTGCAAGGTGCAGTTGATGACGACTTTTTATCTGATAAGCGCGTGATAAGTACCGTGAAACACTTTTTAGGTGATGGCGGCACAGAAGGCGGTGATGACCAAGGTAATAACACAGCATCTGAGCAAGAGTTATTTGATATTCATGCGCAAGGTTATGTAGGCGGCTTAGGTGCTGGAGCACAAACTGTAATGGCGTCATTTAACAGCTGGAACGGTGAAAAAATTCATGGCAGTAAATATCTTCTTACCGACGTACTAAAAGGCAAAATGGGCTTTGATGGTTTTGTTGTTGGTGACTGGAACGGCCATGGTCAAATTCCGGGTTGTACTAATGGCAACTGCGCGCAAGCAGCAAATGCCGGTCTTGATGTGTACATGGTGCCAACAGATGCATGGAAACCTCTTTATGAAAATCTTATCAAACAAGTTAAAAGTGGCGAAATTGCTCAAAGCCGCATCGATGATGCAGTAACACGTATCTTACGTGTAAAAATGCGCGCAGGTTTGTTTGATAAGCCAAGCCCCGCTAAGCGTCCGCTGTCAGGTAAAACGGAGATCATTGGTAGTGCAGAACATCGCGCAGTTGCAAAACAGGCAGTCCGTGAATCACTGGTTCTTCTGAAAAATAAACAACAGTTGTTACCGCTATCAGCAAATTCAAACGTATTAGTTGCCGGTCAAGGTGCTGATAACATTGGTATGCAGTCAGGTGGTTGGACAATCACTTGGCAGGGTACAGGCAACGAAAATAGCGACTTCCCTGGTGGCTCTTCAATTTTTGATGGTATCAAAAATACCGTTGAGCAAGCCGGTGGCCAGGTTCAATACAATGTGAATGGCGAATTTGAAACTAAGCCAGATGTAGCGATTGTGGTGTTCGGTGAGCAGCCTTATGCAGAAGGTAATGGTGATTTAGATAACCTTGAATACCAACGCGGTAATAAAACTGATTTAGCCCTGCTTAAAAAGCTAAAAGATGCTGATATTCCTGTGGTGTCACTATTTATTAGTGGTCGCCCAATGTGGGTGAATGCAGAGCTGAATGCCAGTGATGCGTTTGTCGCAACTTGGTTACCAGGCAGTGAAGGTGATGCAATCAGCGATGTTATTTTTAAAAAGCAAGATGGTTCTATCAATCATGACTTTAAAGGTAAGTTATCGTTCTCATGGCCAAATAACCCTGTAGGTAACCAAAACCGTGGTGATAAAGATTACGCGCCACTATTGCCTTATGGCTTTGGTTTAACTTACCAAGATAAAAACACATTAGCGGATAACCTTAGCGAAAAATCACAAGTCGCGGCTAAATTAGAAGACTTAGTATTATTTGAACGTGCCGTAAAAGCACCGTGGTCACTGCAACTACAAAGTGGTTCTGAGCAACAAGCCATGACCAGTAGCCGTGCAGCACTTAACGCTGTTAGCGTAAAAACCTTTGATAAAGACGTGCAAGAAGATGCGCGTGCAATCACTTTTAACGGTAAAGAAGCGGCTGCGGTTCGTTTAATGGCGGCGTTCCCATCGGATTTACGTTCATACGTTGAAAAAGCGGGTCAACTGCAAATGCAAATTAAGGTAGACCAAGCTGCTGATGCGCCGCTAATGCTGGGTATGCAATGTGGTGAAAACTGTGACGGCCAATTTGATATTAGCAAACAGCTTAAAGCAGCAAATGATTGGCAAACGCTAACCGTGGATTTGAGCTGCTTTGCAGAGCAAGGTGTGCAGCTTGGGCAAGTATTCTCGCCTTGGCAATTAGCCACTGAAGGTTCATGGCAAGTCTCAATTGCTAAACTATCAGTAACGAGCGCGCACACCGAGGACGCAACAGTCTCATGTCTGTAAAATCGTATGCTGTTATTTTGCTAACAGGTGCGCTTAGTGCCTGTCAGCAAACCCCAGCGCCTGTCAAAGCCAGCCTAGGAGAAGGCTGGCAGTTAGTTTGGCAAGACGAATTTTCGCAAAATGATCTCGACCTAACTAAGTGGCAACACGAAGTAAATTGTCGAGGTGGCGGTAATGATGAGCTGCAATGCTATACCGCGCGTAGCGAAAACAGTTTTGTTAAAGATGGCATATTGCATATTGTTGCTCGCCAAGAGCAATACACTGGGCCATTGCATAATAGCGATGAAGTGAGTAGCGATGCTGAGCGAGAAAAACAAGCGACTCAGCCGTTCACTTCTGCACGTTTACGCACTAAAAACTTAGCTGATTGGCGATACGGGCGTTTTGAAATTCGCGCTAAATTACCAGCAGGGCAAGGTGCGTGGCCAGCAATTTGGATGTTACCGACTGATTGGCGTTATGGTCGCTGGGCATCATCAGGCGAAATAGACATCATGGAAGCAGTTAATTTAAAGACTCTCACTGATGACAAAACAGCGCCAGCTGGCAGCCTTGAAACGCGGGTACACGGCACCTTGCATTACGGTGGTCCTGCACCCAAAAATGTTTACAGCGGTACGCCGTACCGTTTCAGCGAAGCTAATAACCCGGCTGATAACTTTCATGTTTATGCCCTTGAATGGCAGCAAGATGAAATTCGTTGGTATGTTGATGATGTTCACTATGCGACATTTCGCCACGACCAGTGGTATTCAACATCACAACAACAAGACGGCTCGTTTATAGAAAATACCGGCTTTGCTCCGTTTGATCAGCGTTTTTATTTACTGCTTAACTTTGCAGTAGGCGGAAACTGGCCAGCAAATGTGAATGATAAAGGCGTTGATTTTTCCGGTTATCCTAAGCAAATGCTGGTGGATTACGTACGTGTTTTTCAATGTAGTAAAAATAGTGAGACAGGTATCGGCTGTGCAACAAAGCAGCCATCAGCAGTACAAATAAAGGGTAAGACCAATCCGCAATAGTACTTAATTAAGCGGATTGCTATAAGTGAATTATGAACCAAGAGCCTGCAGATGCTTCGCCGAACTCGTTGCATCCGCTGGCTTTTGGTTCATTCTATCGGTTGAGCTTTTGTAGTAATAGCTGCCTTACTCTTCTGGCCGTTAGTTCGTCGATATCCGCTAATATCCCTTGCGCAGGCTCAGCAACGTGGCTTGCTAAATCCACATCATCAGCAAACACATAATGATTAAAGAGTTGCTGCCATTTCTGTTTATGCTCGTTTGGCAAGTCTTTAATTGCCAGCATACTGTGCAGCATGGCATCAAATGGGTTTGCTAAATACTCTGGGGCTTGTCGCCACCAATAGTTCACCAACACATTAAACGGACTGGTTGCGCTAACCTGATGCCACCAAAGCGCTGGAATATAAATAGCATCGCCAGGGCCAAGAGTTGCCGATTGCGCCTTTGCTATAGCCTCTTTAAAGCGTGGAAAGCGTCTGAAATCGGGGTTATTAAAATCAACCAAGCTAACCGCTTGCCCAGCGGGTGTAAATTCGAGTGGACCAACGTAAAGATTATTGACCTGATCAGTTGGCAATAGAGTAAACGTACGCTCACCTGCAGCAACACAAGCTAGGTTATCGGCGTTGTCATAGTGAGCCGCAATCTGACTATGATTTCCCACCCAGAGGCTGGTTAGGCAGTTATAGTCGGTCACTGTTAATGGGTTTTTAACACTAAAGCCCGGAGCGCAATACTCCACAGCAGTAGAGCCCATATACAGTGAATCACTGTCGGTTTGTGTGAGTGTTAGTGCTAATTTTTGCAGCACAGAAAGTAGGTTATCGGCGTGCTGTGAAAAATTAAGCCCCGAGAAATCAGCGTTATAAAAATAGCGTCCCTGATGAATTGCTTGGCTGCTAAAACTGCGTACTGGGGCGGTATTAGCAAGCCCTAAAAGATAGTCTAAGGCGTTTTTAGAACCTTGTTTAGCGGCAATGACTTGGGGCCAATTAGCGCAGAGATCTCTGATGACCAGTGGCTCAGTTAGCTCAGCTAAAAACGCTTTTAGATCAGTAATGCTTGAAGCCTGGCATTCTTTTATTGGTGCAGCCGCAAACATTACTGTTGAGCCCATTTTTTATTAAGCAAATGAGGAATGTGCTCCATTGATGCCAGCACCATATAAACAGCTTGTAGGTCACCTTGCTGTTGTAACTGCTTAAGTTGTTCAGCGGTTAAGCCATTGAGTACCTGTTGGTTAATAGTATAAAAGCCGCTCACTGTGACTTTTTCGCCATTTTTATCTGCATATTCAAGACTAAAAGCTTCGAGTAGATTAACGCTAAGCAAACGCTCAAAAAACTGATTAATTGTTTGGTGTTCTTGATGTAACGCGTTAAGTACTTGAGCAATATGATTTAAGTATTCGCTATTTCCACCATGTTCAAGGAAGATTGCTTCGCCATCACGTGTACTTATGCGTGGGCTGTCTAAATCAATATGTACCACCAGAGATTGCTCAGGAATACCATTGTTATACTGGGTTTGTTGGCCAATTAAAAATGGCTGGCGCTGCATACTTAGTGGTAAGTAACTCAGTTGTAATTCGCCTTGCTCGTTTAGCAGCAAGTTCTCGCCATTTTCAAAACCAAATAAAGCGAGGGCTTCGAATTGACCTGTTTGCGGGTGCTTACGAAATACGATAGGTTGATTTGCTTGAACTTTAGCAAACTCACTTGGAAATACGGTAGCGCAGCTAATATTGTCGCCCCAGTTAGCACCGCGTGTGGTGATCACTTTTAGGTCTTTATGGCTGATGTTATCAAGTAAGACATGATTGGCCATTGGGCCTCCTAATACTGAGATTAAATAGGTTGTATACCAAATTGCTGAATATGATTTAACAGCTCGCGGTTAGTGGGTAGTTGTTGTAATCCGCGTTTGGCTTGTTGTTGGTTAGCACTAAAATGCTCAATAATTGCCGCTGGCATTGCAAGTACAGGAAATTGTGGCAATTGCTTCATTCCATAAAGTACATACTGATAACTGGCTGCAGAGAAGACCTCTTGAGCGCGGTCAAAGTCGTTTAACCACGGACTTTGATATTGCCAAAGTGCTAAGTTTTCTTGAAGTTGCAGAGGGATTGAGTTTGCCTCTTTATGGGCTTGCCAATAGGGGCTAGTGCGCTTTGACAACACATAATGCAGCTTTAAAAATTCAATGATACGTTGCCAGCGATAATGGCACTGCTCATCAAACCGCTTTGCCAGTGTCGGCATTGCAGCACGATGTGTTGGGAAATTAGCAAGTAAGTTATTCAGGCCAAGCTCCACCATGACTAACGCTGAGGCTTCAAGTGGTTCAATAAAGCCTGCAGACATACCAATAGCTAAACAGTTTTTATACCAAAAACGGCGTCTATAGCCGGGCGTAAAACTGATTTCACGAAATGTCAGTTCATTTTGCGCGGTGCCGGGCTGGGTTTTTGCAATGTAGTGGCTAAGCGCTTGTTTCGCATCTTCGCTGCTGGCAAAACGACTTGAGTACACCATACCTAGACCACGGCGGCTTTGTAAGCCGATATCCCAAATCCAACCGGCATTTTGCGCAGTGGCTTTGGTATAAGAAAGGATCTCTTGCTGCGGGTTTAAATAGGGCACCTGTACGGCAACGGCTCGATCGTTAAATAACACATCGTGTTGCTCAATTAGCTCTATCCCGTAATGTTGATGTAACAGCTTTGCGTGGGTGCCAGAGCAATCAATAAATAAATCACCCGCAATAGTGCCATGCTCGCGGGTTTGCAATGAACTAATATAGCCATCTTCATCACTATTGATACTTTCAACATGACTGACGATATGCTCAACGTTTAGATTGGTCGTGCAGTGCTGTTGTAGCAGCATGGCAAACTTACCGGCATCTAAATGATAGCCATAGTTTGCTTCACCTTGATAGGCGCTATGCAAGTGGTTTTTCGGTGCTTTATGGTGATCGCATAAGTAGGTTTGGCTTGCCACTGCGTGGCTGAAACTCACGGCATCTTTGTTGGCAAACCAGTAAGGTGCAATATTTAATTGCTGATATGCCACCGGTAAGCTGAACGGGTGGTAATAATGTGCGTCGCCTTCATCGTCGCACCAGCCATCAAAGCGTGAGCCTTGTTTAAAAGATGCATCACAGCGTTGAATAAATTCACTTTCGCTAATGCCGATGGTTTTTAAGGTTTGTCGCATGGTTGGCCAAGTACCTTCACCGACACCAATGGTGGCAATATCGGGCGACTCAATCAGGGTGATCTGTGCGTTGTGAGTTAAATGGGGCTGGGCAGCAATTAAACCTGCAGACAACCAACCTGCAGTTCCACCACCTAAAATGACGACTTTTTTTACTTCATTCTTTTGCATGTTTAAGGCCATCTCAAATGCTATGTAGACAAACTAGCATAAATACGAAAAAAAAAGCCGCTGTTGAGCGGCTTTTTTGACAACAAAATGCTAGAACGAGTAGCGGAAGCCGATGTTGTAGCGCGCACCGTATTGGTTTGCACGTAACAGCTGCTCAGAGTAACGAACGTAAGTACGTTGCGTTTCATCAGTCAGGTTTAGACCTTCAACAAACACCGTTAGGTTCTCATTAACAGAATAGTTCACGTTGATATCCCACTGGCCATAAGACTCAGTAAAGATAGGTGAAGCATGTTGGTCAAAGCCAGTTAAGAACTCATCACGCCAGTTATAAGAAATACGAGCCGATAAACCATTTAAATCATAAATCGCAGAGAAGTTAGCTGAATCACTTAAACCCGGTAGGGCAAATTGATAGCCGATAGCATCTCGGTCTGCTTCAACATCACCAAATACGAATGTCGCGTTAGCGGCAATACCAAAGCCTGTTTCACCAAACATATGTTGCGCTGCTAGTTCCCAGCCCCATAGGTTTGCTGTTTCAACGTTGTTATCACGCGATACGAAGAAGCTTGCCAGTGGATCTGTATCGTTACCAACGATAGGCGTGCCTTCTTCTGTGCCTTGGTTTTCGTTGATCTTATCGTGAATAGCTTGGTCAGATGGTTGCTCACCCGCTGCTGCTAAATCTTCACGCGCTTGCTCTGCACGATCACCAATAAATGGGTCTGTAATACCGTCAATCGTTTCTTCGGTTGTGATATTTACAAGGAAGTTATCAACTTGCTTACGGTAGTAACCAGCAGACACATAGCTGCCTTCACCGTAGTAGTATTCAAGTGACAGGTCGATATTATCTGAAGTATAAGGTTTTAAGTTCGGGTTACCCACAGCCACTTTACGTTGACCCACTTTCGGGTTACCTAAGAATGACGTTGTTGAGCGAAGCGCGCCAACAGGAGGACGAGCAAGGCTGCGGCTGTAAGAGAAACGTGCAATAACGTCTTCAACTACTTCGATGTTCATATCAATGCTAGGTAAAAACTCTTTGCTGCTACCTTCACCGTTTGAGAATGAACGTTCATCAGCGTAAATGTAAGACCATTCGTTACCGTTAACCCACTCCATTGCAACAGCAGGACGCTCTAAGCTGTTTGCTGTAACATCTGTTGATTCGTAACGTAAACCCGCAGTGATGTTCACTGGCATACCGTTAAATTCTGTTTCGAAGTTAGCTTGTGCGTATACCGCAGTTGTTTCTTCGCTTACACGGTGATCGTCATCGATTGGACCCGCTTGCACCATGCCGTTTACATCAGCAGGCCAGCTACATGCGCCAATACCGCCATCTGGGTGATCACAGTCAATACTTTCGGCAATCGCGACAATGTCATCAAAATCAGCATCGTAGTAGTAATTCAATAGCTTATCACTACCACCACCAGAGAAGCCATCAAGTAAACCTGAGCTATCGACACGAGTGAACATGCTGTCATCGTACCAATCCGCAGAGTTTAACCACCAACCAGCAGCAAGCTGACCTGAGTAGGCTGTTGTTGTACGGAAATCAATTTTTGTGTGTGATACGCCAAAGTTAATGCTTGATAGGGCGCCGCTGTCTTCGTTATACCACGTACCTTTTAGCTGATATTGGTCAAGATCGTTGGTGTTAGTGTCTTTGTTTACACCGGCGAAAAGGGTCCCCATGTCGCTCGGTAAAATTTCTGCTTGGCCATTGGTTAATGTCATATCGATAAGCGGAATTTCGCCTTTGCTGAAGTCAGCCATTTTTTCGTCGATATTAACTGTTGGGTTCTCACACCATGAACATGATGTGTTACCAATAATCATAAACGCATCATGGCCGATACCCACACCGGCACTTTCAGCTGATGAGTTGTGAGCATCAAACTCGATGTTTAAATTGTCTGTTACCTGCCAATCAATGTTTAAACCAAGTGATTTATTTTCGTTAGTTGTTGCACCGCGATTTAAGTTTGTTGAGTAGTCACCACCAATTTCAGTTACTTGCGTGTAAGTACCGTTTTCATTGATAGTTGCTGCGCTAACGTTACCACCATTGTTGAACCACACACCAAAGCTACGGCCATCTTTTTCAAAATCTAGCTTTGAGTAAGTGTAATCAACGGTTGCAGTAATGCGGTCATTCGGTGCGTATTGCAGCACAAGTTGACCATTGGTACGTTTACGTGAATTGTCTGAAAACGCATAACCAGCATTTTGCGGATACCAGGTTGCGCCATCAGCGCGTTGGTTGTTATCTGTCAGTGCTAAATCAGGAGACGATGAAATATCAACATTTGGGATCCAGTTATCAACCGCCATTGATTGTTCGCGGTTGTCACGCTCTTGAACTGAGCCTGAAATTAAAATACCGAATTTGTCATCGTTGAATGTATTGCTGTAGATACCTGATAACTCAGGCGTTACATCATCACCTGTTTCGTTTGATGTGTCGTGAACTGCTTTTGCACCAATCGAAGCGTGTAAACCAGGGTTAGAAAGAGGTTTAGCTGTGGTGATATTAACTGTTGCACCAATACCACCGCTAGGGATATCAGAACGCGCTGTTTTATATACTTCAACACCGCTTACACTTTCTGTTGCGATGTCGCCAAAATCAAATGAACGACCGCCAGTTGTTGGCATTTGGCGATTGTTAAGGGTTACTAAGTTAAATTCAGGACCAAAACCACGAACCGTAATTTTGCTACCTTCACCATTACTACGGTCAATAGACACACCGGTAATACGTTGTAAAGATTCAGCTAGGTTGGTATCAGGGAATTTACCAATGTCTTCAGAGGTAATTGCATCTACAACACCCGCAGATTGACGTTTGATATCCATTGATTTTACTAGGCTTCCGCGAATACCTGATACTTGTATTACTTCAATATCACTTGCTTTGTCGGGCTGTTCTTCGGCGACAGCTGAGTGAGGAACTAGCGCGCTTAGACCCATTGCCATAGACAGGCTAATAGCAAGCTGCTTTTTCTTGAAAAGTGTGTGGTTCATGCAAATCTCCAGATTTGGTTTTATTTTATGTTGTTGTCTATTTTTGTAAGCGCTTACATTTTCTTTCAAAAAAAATCGCCGAACCCGATTTTATAAATGTAACCGCTTACATTAAGTTATTAGAAAGTAAAACAATCGTCAACATAAATAACGGTTTAAGATCAGAGGTAATATCTATGTTTATGTTATTATGGGAAATATTTCATCAAAAACTTTCTATTTTTTAGGTACAAAGGCAACGTCTTTCAGCTAAAATTAGAAAATGAGAGTTTTTTACATTTGTTAAAACAAGAGGTATTTTCGTGCAATCAGTGAAATGGAATGAAGGTCTGTTTACCCCAAGCAAAATCATTTGTGTTGGCCGTAATTATGCAGCGCATATTGCAGAGCTAAATAACGAAACGCCTACAAATATGGTGCTGTTTGCAAAACCAAATAGTGCTATCACCGATTCTCTCAATAGTGAACACTTAGGTGAGGCACTCCACTTCGAAACTGAGCTTTGTTTTTTAGTTAAAAATAAGCAACTGGCTGCGGTCGGGCTAGGGCTTGATTTAACCAAGCGAGGCCTACAAAGCACGCTTAAAGAAAAAGGCCTACCTTGGGAGCGCGCAAAAGCATTTAATGGTTCTGCGCTTTTTACTGAGTTTGTTGTCGTTAATTCCAACTTACACTATCAATTTAGTCTAAAGATTGATGGTAAAGACACTCAACTAGGCGATACAAAGTTAATGCTGCATAACGCAGAGCAAATCTTAGCTGAAATCAGTGAATTTATGGACCTAGAAGATGGCGACATCATTATGACTGGCACGCCTGAAGGAGTAGGGAAGGTTGTCGCTAATTCAACCTTTGCTGTAACACTTATGGATGGTCAGCAGGAGTTGTTATCTCATCAATGGCAGGCTCTTTAAGCGGGTCTAAAATGTAGCGCTGATAATACGATGAAAACTCAGGAAAGCTTTGTTTGAGCCAAACTCGTTGGCTTTGCTGGTATCTCTCACTTGGTAATACCTTGTTTTTCAGTGCTTCATTAATTTCTGCTAGCACTTTTTCGGCATAATTATTAGGTGCGCTTGTCGAGCAGCCTATGGCACCAAAAACCACATTCTGGGCTGGGTTAACAATAGTAAGCTTTTGAATATTCTTTTGGTGTTGTTGGTTGTAATAATCAGCTACAAATGGGTAATCAATGGTGTAATCAATGTAGCCATGCTCTAGCTGTGATAGCAAAGCAAAATTTGGACTACTGCCATTACCACTTAGTGCTGCACTTTCGTAAAGCTTGGTATTTTTCGCTATCTTATCCAATTTACTGCCAAATTTACGTGCATCGTTTTGACCATAAATAAAGTTGGCATCTGTGAATAAAGAAATCAGTGATACAGGATTACCGTGTTTTTGCTTAATTTTTAGTGTTTTTTCTTCGGTACTTAATACGCTAAACGGGGGGTACACTGTGGTTGGGATTGAGTAAGTAGCACGGTTGGTTTTTTTATCACGATGGATCATACATGCATAGCATGCCATATGTCCGTCATCGAGATATTTACTGCCACGTTTTTGCGGCAACATCACTTTGCTGTGGTTAATGTCAGGTAATGCTTCAATCAACATATCGGTAATTTCATTGCATAGCCCACCATGAGAGGTGGTGCTACTTTTCTCGATAAAGAATGGCTTACCATCATTTTCAAGCCAGGTAATAGAGAGCTGGTCGGAGGCATGAGTAATTGGGGCTAGCAACATCCCTGCAACCACACATAATACTTGTTTTATGTATTTACTCATTAACAACCTACATAGTGAAATGTTATGAATAACTATACACCAAAGTATGGGTAAACTTGTAGGTGGAACGGAAAAATGATGAATTAGTGTTAGTGAGCCTACTGAGGGTAGACTCACTTATACTTTCGAAGATTAACTAGAAAGGCATAGGATAGCGGGTAAATACGTCAGCGATTTTATCGTTGGCTTCATCGCTTAATTGCACTGAGAAAGCATCGATATTTTCTTTTAACTGCGCCATTGATGTTGCCCCAATAATTGTTGAGCTTACTCCATCCACTTGATCACACCAAGCCAATGCAAGTTGTGAAGGTGTTAAATTAAAGGCGTTAGCAATTTCAACATATTCAGCAATCGCAGCCCGTGATTGTGCTGTGTCTCTAAATAGGCCATTACGTTGCACTAGCGTCCAACGGCTACCTTCAGGGCGAGCACCATTTAAGTACTTACCGCTTAACATGCCGCCACCTAGCGGTGACCAAGGTAGGTAAGCAATATCTTCATGAATACATTGTTCAATCAAATACGGCCAATCTTTGGCGTGCAGTAGACTAAATTCGTTTTGAATCGATACCATACGCGGAAGGTTATGCTGTTCACTTAAACGCAAGTACTGGCTGATGCCCCAAGGAGTATCGTCTGATAAACCACAGTGCTTAATTTTACCAGCCTTGATACAGTCATTCAGACCTTCAAGAATATCTAACATGCCAGCAATATTTTGCTCAGTGTCAGCCTCAGAGAAGCACACTTTACCTGGCCACTGTTTACCAAAGTGCGGTGATGTACGGTTAGGCCAATGTAATTGGTATAAATCGATAACCTCAGTTTGTAAGCGCTTAAGAGATGCATCAACGGCTTCAACCACTGCTTGGCGAGTAATATCGCCTGCATCGCGTACCCAAGGTAAGCCGTTACCCGCAATTTTAGTGGCAATGACAAGATCATCGCGTTTGTCTTTATTACGCGCTAACCAATTACCGATGATCTCTTCTGTCTTACCGTAGGTGTCTGGAGAAGGGGGAACGGCATACATTTCGGCAGTATCAATAAAGTTAACGCCTTTATCTAATGCATAGGCGATTTGTTCATCGGCATCGGCTTGGTTGTTTTGCATACCCCATGTCATGCTACCTAAGCAGACACGAGATACTTCAATACCACTTCGACCAAGTGGGCTATAAAGCATAATAGATCCTTGTTAATCGCTAGAATGGGCTCTAAGTGCAGTTAATAACTCATCATTTAACTGAGCTTTTTTACCCGTTTTAAAATTAAACATAACCACTTGTGATGAGCCAATGGTTGTTACTGCGTCCTGGCTTTCACTAAATACAGTGTAATGCATCATAAAACGATCTTGTTCAATGTCACTAATCTTTACACCAACATGCACAGTATCAGGAAATGTTACAGGGCGTTTATAGCGGGCATTGTTTTCGCTGATCACCGGACCAACACCTGTTACTTGTAAATCTTTAAGGAAACCCAGTTGAGTAAAGAAATCGATACGGGCTGTTTCAAAGTAGCGAAAATACACCACATTATTGACGTGCTGCAGGGCATCCATTTCACCCCATGCAACATTAATTTTTGTTCTGATAGGGTGTTGTTCTATAAACGATTGCATAGTAAATCTTCGTTGATTGTGAGAAAACTTAGGTTAGCAATATGCTGCTTTTAGCTCAAGGAAATTAGAAAACTCAGTAGATTGTGCTAGATTTATAAGTTCACGCTTACGTAAAGTGTGAGCAAAATGAACACACATTAAAGGACCTTAATTATGCAGCAACTAACCTTGAGGGTGATAAAGTGGATTGCACTTTTCATCTTGCTAGCTCTAGCTTTGCTCTGTTATAGCATGGGCACAATGTCAGGATTTATCGCTTTAATTGTCGTGGGCTTGTTATTCGAAGCCGCGTTTTGGTTATTTGGTTCACGGCTTATTAGCCGTAAAAAACCAAACCAACAAACAAGCCAAACCTCTTAGCTTGCACTCTCAGGAAGTTTAAATATAATAACTGTATATATAAACAGTTGTTGTATTCCTGATGAAAAAATTCATTCACATCGATATGGACTGCTTTTATGCAGCCGTTGAGATGCGTGATAACCCCGCGCTTGCCAATGTGCCACTGGCTATAGGTGGTAATAGTCGTCGCGGGGTGCTTTCAACTGCTAATTATATTGCCCGTAAATATGGTGTGCGCTCGGCGATGTCGAACTATCACGCCAAACAACTGTGCCCCGATCTGGTTATCGTTCCCGGACGAATGCAGGTTTATAAAGAAATCTCCACGCAAATTCGCGCCATTTTTGCAAAGTACACCGACCTTATTGAGCCGTTATCGTTAGATGAAGCCTACCTTGATGTAACCGACAGTACTGCGTGCAAAGGCAGTGCAACACTGATGGCGGAGCAAATCCGCCAAGAAATCTATGACACCACCGGACTAACAGCCTCAGCAGGCGTCGCGCCAATTAAGTTTATTGCCAAAATTGCCAGCGATGAAAACAAGCCTAATGGTCAGTTTGTGGTATTGCCCGATCAAGTTGATGACTTTTTGGCGAGTTTACCGCTTGGCAAAATCCCTGGCGTTGGCAAGGTGACATTAGAAAAGCTGCAACTTAAAGGGCTTTACACAGGGGCTGATGTGCGCGCGAAAGGGGTAAATTGGATGCAGCAGCATATTGGTAATTTTGGCGTGTCTTTATATCAAAAGTGTGCAGGCGAGTATGTTGGCAAAGTGTCAACTGAGCGAGTACGAAAGTCGCTCAGTGTTGAGCACACCTATGAATACAACAAAAATAATTTAGATGAGTGTTTAAGCCAGTTACCCCGCTTGATGGATGAATTAACTCGCCGTCTTGATAAACAGCAATTAAACAACCGCATCAATAAGTTATCGGTGAAGGTCAAGTTTGCCAATTTTGTCGTGACCAGTGCCGATCAAAGCCACCATCAATTAGACGAACGCATTTTTACTGAGTTAATGAGTAAAGCTTATGAGCGAGGTAACGACCAGCCAGTGCGCCTGTTAGGAATAGGTGTCGGAATAAAGAGTCAGGCTCACGAGCATTTTCAGCTAAGTATATTAGACTAAAGGTTAACACCTTGGTGCTTGAAAGTTTGTTAGTGTCTAATTGGGGTGCTAGGCCAGCCTAGTTCAACACCTTAGACAACATTATAACTTAATAAGAGAGATGACTATGCAATCGGTCGTAATCGTGCTGCTCGGAATAGTCGGTATGTTGTTCGGATGGTTCTTTTATTCGAAATTCATCGCCGAAAAAATATTTAAAATGGATGATAATTTTGTCACACCCGCTCATGAACTTGAGGATGGTGTGGATTATGTGCCAACTAACAAAGTTGTGTTATGGGGCCACCATTTCACCTCTGTTGCAGGTGCTGCGCCAATTGTTGGCCCTGCCATTGCCGTATATTGGGGCTGGGTGCCTGCGGTACTGTGGGTGGTATTTGGTACTATCTTTTTTGCTGGTGTTCACGACATGGGCGCTCTATGGGCCAGTGCGCGTAACAAAGGCAAATCAATGGGCGCTTTGTCTGAAAGCGTAATTGGTAAACGCACCCGTGCATTATTTATGATTGTGGTGTTCTTAGTACTATTGATGGTGAATGCGGTATTTGGTGTGGTGATTGCCAAATCATTTGTATCGCAACCTAACGCGGTATTCCCTGCTTGGTCAGCGATTGTTGTGGCCTTAGTTATTGGCCAGTTACTACGCCGTAAAGTGTCGTTAATTCCGCTTTGTTTAGTTGGTGTGGGAATTCTTTATTACACCATTTACCTTGGTAGTGGTATGCCAATTTCATTACCTGATGAAATGTTTGGTCTAAGTGCGAATGCGAACTGGATCATCATCTTATTTATCTACGCAGCCATTGCTTCATTATTGCCTGTGTGGATGCTGTTACAGCCTCGCGACTTCATCAACGGTATGCAGTTATTAGTGGGATTAGTACTGCTTTATGGTGCGGTGTTTGTGTCAATGCCGGATATCACAGCCCCTGCGTTTAATACTCAAACTGCGGTAGATACACCAAGTATTATTCCATTGCTATTTGTGACCATAGCCTGTGGTGCGGTATCGGGTTTCCACGGTATTGTGTCTTCAGGTACCAGCTCTAAGCAGTTGAACAAAGAAACTGATGGTCGCTTTGTGGGTTACTTAGGTGCGGTAGGTGAAGGTATGCTTGCGCTTATTACACTAGTTGCAGTAAGTGGTGTTGCACTTGCAGTATCACCTGAAGAATGGCACGAAATTTACAGTCACTTAGGCGCCGGTAGTGTGAGTGCCTTTATTAATGGTGGCGCAAACTTAATTGAAAGTGGTTGGGGTATCTCACAAGAGGTGGCATCAACCTTACTTGCCGTAATGGTGGTCTTGTTTGCGGGGACTACGATGGACTCTGGCGTGCGCCTGCAGCGTTATATCATTCAAGAGTGGGGTGATATTTATAATATCAGCATCATTCGTAATGGTATTGTAGCTACACTCATTGCAGTACTTAGCTGTTTACTGCTTGCTTTTGGTGCTGGTGGCGCTGACGGTAGCGGCGGTATGATCATTTGGCCATTATTCGGTTCGACTAACCAAATCTTAGCAAGCTTAACCCTACTGGTTATCTCGGTAATGCTTATTAAAGCGAATCGCCCGGCTAAATACACCTTGATCCCAATGAGTTTTGTATTAGTTATGGCGTTCTTTGCTGGGGTTATTAAACTGGGCGAGTACTATCAACAAGGTAACTGGTTACTGGTGACACTTGATTTGTTAGTACTGGTTGTGAGCGTACTGGTTATGCTTGAAGCTTGGTCTGTAATTGTTAAGCATCGTAAAGACTCAGCACACATTACAGAGCAGTAAACTTAGCTTGCCAGCCATATCGTAAGCTGTCTTACTTGGCTGGCAATAGCGCTCTAAATCAATGATAATAAGGTCCTATGTTTCTAACAGCAGGACCTTTTTTATGGCATACCCTCATGCAGTTGCAGCCCCGCAATTAGCGGATGCAAATCACGATGCATTGATTATTATCGGTGATGATTTTTCTTCTTTAGCAGATGCAAGCTTAAGCCAAGCTATTAGCGCTCAACAAGCTGTAGACGCACGTATTGGCAAACAAGTGACATTACTTGTTATTGATTCTAAACGCGTTATTTTAGCGCCTACAGGCCCTCTAAATCGTGATTATGATGATGTACGTCGTTACTTTGATGCAGCGAAGCAAGGTGTACTAGAGGCGAAAGCATCGGGTAGCACTCAGCCTGCAATTTTACTTGCTAACGTAAATCAAGATAGCCGTTACAAGCATGCCCTTGAAGTGGCTTATTTAGGTGCTTGCCAAGCGCTTTGGCAACCACTTGAGGCACGTGAGTTCCACGGCCAAGCGATTGAACCAATTAGCCAAATTAGCCTAGTGGGTGCAGATGAGGCAATGAGCAAAGCGCTTAATGCTATTGCTGCTGGTCAATACGCTGCACGTGATTTATGTGGTACAGAACCTGAGCGTATGGCACCACCACGTTTTGCTGATTACTGCGTTGAGTTATTTGCGGGTAGCAAGGTGTCTGTTGAAGTGATTTCAGATATCAACACTATCGATAAAGATTACCCAATGATGAGCACCGTAGCGCGCGCATCTTACGCTGTTGAGCGTCATCACCCACGTGTTGTGAAACTAGAATACGTGCCTGAAGGCGACGTTGAGCGTACCTTAATGTTTGTTGGTAAAGGTTTAGTTTACGATACCGGTGGTGCAGACCTTAAAGTGGGTGGCTTTATGGCAGGTATGAGCCGCGATAAAGGCGGTGCAGCTTCTGTTGCTGGCTTTATGAAATCAGTGGCTGACTTTGCACCAAAAGGCGTTAAAGTGATTGCTTACTTGGCCGTAGTTCGTAACTCAATTGGTTCTGATTGTTTTGTTCCTGATGAAATCATTACCAGCCGTGAAGGTGTACGTGTACGTATCGGTAATACCGATGCTGAAGGCCGTTTAGCAATGGGTGACCTATTAAGCGAAATGAAAGATCGTGCTTTAAACGAAGTAAATCCAGAGCTATTTACTGTTGCAACACTAACAGGCCACGCAGCACGTGCGATGGGCCCTTACAGTGCGTATGTTGAAAATGGTCCAGCTCGCGCAGCGAAAATTTCGCGCCAAATTGCTGACTTAGGCGATTTATGGGCAGATGGCGCCGAAGTATCTCGTAGCCGTCGTGAAGATTATGACTTCATTCGTCCTCGCACGTTAGCTGACGATGTTTTATCAAGTAACAATGCTGCTTCTGCAGTGACAGCTCGTGGTCACCAGTTCCCAATGGCATTCTTAGCGATTGTTGGTGGTTTAGATAAACATGGTACTGAATCAGCGCAACCATTACCGTATGTTCATATGGACATCGCAGGTAGCGGCGTAGAAGGCGGTGATTGGCAACATGGTAAGCCTACCGCAGCAACAGTAAGCAGCTTATTCGCTCGTTATTGTTTATAAGCTAAAAGCTATAAGTTTTTAGTTTGAAAAGCCCCGCACAGTAGTGCGGGGCTTTTTTGTGGCGTTAATCGAGCTTGAAGCGGTTAACGACATCACTTAACGCTTGTGAGCTTTGCTTTAAGTTTTCACTGGCGGTCGAAAGCCCTTCGGTATTCGACAGTGATTGCTCAGTTGATTGTGAAAGCTCATTAATCCGTAAATTAACCTCATCTGCTGCGCTAGTTTGTTGCTCGGTAGCGCGGGCGATTTGGCTGTTCATATCTTTAATAATAGAGACAAGTCGCTCAATCTCACTCAGCGAGCTATTTGCTTCACCTGCTTGTGAAACCGTTTCAGTTGATAACTGTTGGCTTGCCGATACAGCATCAACAGCAGCTTGTGCGCCAGTTTGTAGTTTACTGATCATGGCTTGAATTTCGTCGGTACTTTTACCTGTACGGCTTGCTAATGTACGCACTTCGTCAGCCACTACGGCAAAGCCTCGCCCTTGTTCACCAGCACGAGCCGCTTCAATGGCAGCATTGAGTGCCAGTAAGTTGGTCTGCTCAGCAATGCTACGGATAACATCAAGTACTGAGCCTATGTTGTTACTCTCTGCAGCAAGATCCGCCGTTACCTTACTCACTTGTTCAATATTATGCGACAGGGTCTCAATGGCGGTGATGGTCTTGTTGAGAACCTGCTTGCCCGCTTCGGCATTTTGCGCCGCTTCATTGGCGGCATGCTCTGCTTGGTCGGCATTTTGACTAACATCGTGAATTTGATGAGTCATCTGTTCCATTGCGGTTGCAACTTGAGTCGAGCTGTCGTTCTGTAGCTCAATAAAAGAGTGATTTGTTTTACTCGCATCATCAACGCTATGGGCAAACTGATTTACTTGCTCTGCATTGTGGGCAACATGTTTGAGTGACTCACGCATTTTTGCGGTGTACAAGTTAAAGTAGCGCGATAGACGAGATACTTCATCATTACCATTTTCATCAAGCTTTTGGGTTAAATCGCCTTCCCCTTGCGAGATGTCTTTCATCATGTTTGCGGCAAGTTGGGTCGGGCGAAGAATGCTATTGGCAATTAGGTAGCTTAGCGCAACCAGTAGGGCAATGATCACTACCGCGGTAATAATCACATGGTTACGTAGCGAAGAGAATGCCTCTTCAATAGTATCAATATAGACACCAGAACCTACAATCCATTGCCATTTATCAAAGCCTTTTACGTAGGCAATTTTATCAACAGGCTTATCTTTACCTGGCTTTGGCCACTTGTAGGGAATAAAACCTTTACCTTGTTTTTTGACGATATTAACCATATCGACAAATAACAACACGCCATCTGGATCTTTACTGCCCGCTAGTGATTTACCATTTAATTCGGGCTTAAATGGGTGCATGACCATCACGGGTTGATAATCGTTGATCCAAAAGTAATTGCTGTTGTCGTAACGAAGTGCAGAAATTGTTTCGAGGGCTGCTTGTTTGGCTTGTTGCTCACTCAGCTTACCTTGCTCAAACAACTCATAATTATGCTCAATAATAGAGTAAGCAGACTCAACAAGGTTTTGGGTCTTAATGTATTGCTCTTGCTTTAGCGAGCTGTATTGCTGCGTTAAGCTCGAGACGCTCAAAAATATCAGCCCTATCACGACCACACTCACTAACATGGCGAGGCGCTGAAAAATTGTAAAACGGCGTAAATTCATGTGTATTCCTTCGTCATGCCCATAGGAGCAATGTATTAAGCGTAGCTAAAATAGGTCGAAAATCTAGTTAAATAGTAGAATACATTGAGACAAAAAAAAGGCTGATTTAACAATCAGCCTTTAGTCTAAGTCACCGAAATTAAACGTGATTACTCAACGTTAAAGTGTCGGTTGAAGAAACTTGTGATGGTTTGGTGTAAGTGCGTTTGTACGCTCTTGCCACGTAAACTGTGTTTTGAACCCGGGTAAGTCATCATTTCGAACTGCTTTTCTTGATCTTGCAGTTGTTTGAATAACTTTGTGGCGTGAGTGAATAACACGTTATCATCTGCCATACCGTGGTAAATCATCAGTGGGCCTTTTAAGCCTTCGGCATATGGGAAAACTGCACTTGCTTCGTAACCTTTCGCGTTAGTTGCAGGGTGACCTACATAACGCTCAGTGTAGTGAGTATCGTAAAGTGCCCAATCAGTTACTGGCGCACCAGAAACACCGGCTTTGAAGTAGTCGCCCGCTTTAAACATAGTCATAAGCGCCATGTAACCACCGTAGCTGTGGCCATAAATACCAATACGTTCAGGGTCAACGTAATCAAGGGTGCGTAAGAACTCGACACCTTTAATTTGGTCTGCCACTTCAGCAACACCTAAGTGCTTATAAATCACGTCTTCAAACTTTTTACCACGGTTGTATGAACCACGGTTATCAAGTTGGAAAATAACATAGCCTTGTTGTGCCATGTACTGGAAGTATAAGTTTTTACTTCGCCAGCTGTTCGTTACGCGCTGAGCATGAGGTCCGCCATAAACGTTAACAATAACTGGGTGCTTTTTACCATCTTGGTAATTAGTTGGCTTGAATAAACGGTAATGCATGATTTGCCCGTCTTCAGCCGTTAGTGTGCCGTATTCTGGGGTGATCAAATCAGCTAGGTAAGGCGTTAATGGGTGTGACTTATCTAACTTGTTTTCTTCAAGCCAAGTGATAAATTCGCCATTAATTTTACGTAATGCTGCTGAGCCTGGCTTATTCACTGAAGAGCTGTTATCGATAAAGGTTTTGTTATCTTTAGCAATCACCACATTGTGGTAAGCACCTAGCTCTGTTACGCGTTTAATTTCGCCTTTTTTGAATAGCGGTACGCTGTAAAGGTGGCTTTCAAGGGCAGTGTCTTTTCGACCTGCAAAATAAACGATGCCTTTTTTCTCATCGATACCTTTTAAGCTATCAACAACCCATTCACCTTGGGTGATTTGACGGAGCATTTCACCGTTTGTGCGGTATAAATAAAGGTGTTTAAAACCGTCGCGCTCAGATGCCCAAACGAAATGTTTTTTATCGTTTAAGAACTGCAAATCAAAGTGCAGGTTAATCCAAGTATCACTGGTTTCTGTTAGGGCAACGGTTTGCTTTTTCGTTTCGCTATTATAAAAACGTAACTCTAAGTTATGTTGCGAGCGGTCTTGCCACTGATAAGAAAGCGTTTTGTTATCTTTTAACCATTTTGCGCGAGCGATATAAATATCTTGCTCGTCGCCTAAATCAACCCAGTCAGTTTTTTGATTGTTGATGCTCACAACACCTAACTGAATTTTAACATTGTCGGTACCCGTAAACGGGTAGCGTTGATTAAATAGCTTTACTTCATCCGCGTAAATCTCATTGCGGATCGCTTCTTTTACTGGGCTTTCATCAACACGGGTATAAGCGATTTTAGACTCATCACCAGACCACCAGTAGCCAGTCATACGGCCCATTTCTTCTTGCGCAACAAATTCGGCCATACCGTTTTTAATAACGCCGCCACCATCTTTACTTAATTGGATTTCTTGACCCGTTTTTAAGTTAAGTGCATACAAGTTTTGCTCACGAATAAACGACACAAAGTGCCCTTTAGGTGAGAAACGTGCATCGGTTTCAAATGCTTCTGTGTCGGTTAATTTGCGGCTTTTAGCTGAAGCAAGCTCATAATAGTATAGGTCGCCATTAAGTGGGAATAAAAGCGCTTTACCATCTTTAGACCATTTATATTCTAAGATCCCTTTACCAAAAATACGCTGGCGCTCACGGCGTGCTTTTTCTTCGTCAGATAAGTTTTCTGGACCAGAAAATAGCGCAGCAGAGTCAACTAATAAGCGGTTTTTGTTATCTTTTAAGTTGTATTCCCATAAGTCGTAACGGTTGTAATCATCGGTTTTACCTTGCAGGTAAGTAACACGACTTCCGTCTGGAGAGAATTTAAGTTGTACAGGCGCTTTGCCTGCTAAGCTTGGATCGTCAAAAATACGCTCAAGAGTAAGAGGTTCAGCGGTCACACTGAATGCTGTTGCCACCACTGGCAAAGCAAGTGAGAGAGATTTAATTTTTTTTAGCACAGGAGTACCTTCGCTCGAATAAAAACTGCCACGATGGTAATGGTAAGCTTAGGCAACTGCAACAAAATGCTATAAAGTAGGGATTGTTTACCCAATATCAAAGGATTTATTGATGAAAAATACTGATACGCCGTTTTCTTTGGCCCCAGAACTACAACGCGACTGCATTGAGCTTGCTGATTGGCCATTGTGTAAAGTATTGCTGATGAATGATAGCCAATACCCTTGGTTTATTTTAGTGCCAAGAGTCGCTGGCGTTAAAGAGATAATCGACCTTTCTGAAGAGCTACAAATTACCTTATTACAAGAGTCGGGCAAACTGAGTAAATTATTACAACAGGTATTCAACCCAGACAAACTCAATGTAGCAGCACTAGGGAATATGGTACCGCAATTACATGTTCATCATATTGCGCGTTTTACAACTGATGCAGCTTGGCCAACACCAATCTGGGGTAAATTACCAGCAGTACCTTATAGCGACGAACAAATTGCCGCATTAAAAGCGCACTTTTAAACTGTTTGTTCTAGCAAGATTGGACTAAGCTAAATGGATGATGCACGAAGGGGTACAGAATAAATGAAACACACAGTGTTTGCCGTGTTGCTTATTCTGAGCTCTTTTTCATGTGTGGCTAAAAGTTATTACTTTGTTGGTAGCCACTTTCCAGCGATTTTAGAGCAGGACCAACAAGGCACAGTGGTTGGCTTAGGTGCCGATATTGCCCACGAAATTTGCAGGCGTTTAGGGCATGAGTTGGTAATTGATATCATGCCACTAAAACGCGCTCTAAAAATGGTAGAGCAAGGTCAGGCAGATGCCATTATCGGCCCTTACAAATCCATTATACGTCAGCAGTATATGCAATTTAGTGACTTGCCCTTTTACGAAGACCCGATTGTTTTATATACCAAAAAGAACAATGATGTGACTTGGGTTGGAAACTTTGCCAGTGTACGAAAAGATATTATTGGTACCATTCGAGGTTGGAACTATGGTCCTGAATTTAAGCGTAACGAGGCAAATTTATCGCTATCTGAAGTGGGTAATGTGCGGGCTAGTTTTTTACAATTGATGCATAACCGAGTTGACTTAATTCTTACCCATCCACGGGCTGCAAAGCCTGTCATCGACAGTTTAGATATAGCAGATAAAGTGATTATGTTATCGCCGCCGGTGACGGTTAATCAGGGCTACTATGGCTTTAGTAAACAACGCGAACTCGATGAATTTATTGATGCTTTTAATGGCGAGTTTCAAAAAATGCTGATCAACGGGGATATTGTAGAATTGAATTCTAAATACGGCCTCAATTTTGTTGCACACTAGCTATGCTTTAGTAGATTTCAGGCAATAAAAAACGCTGCAATTGCAGCGTTTTTTATTAAAGGAGAATAAGGCTTAAAGACCTAATACTTCTTTACCTTGTTTGAAAGTAACATCAACAGGGATATTAGCTTGGCTTAGTTTTTCTAAGTCTTTAGCTAGTTCAGCTTTGATTTCGCCATGAGTTGCGATTAGCTGATCAACTTTTTGGTAATCACCGTCACCTTGAATAGTAAGGATTAGGTTAGATAGTTTCTCCATTGCTTGGCTCATTTTCTCCATGTTAACGCTGTATAAGCCGTCAGCATTTTTAGAGAATGCACCTTCTTCAGCGAAGAAGTTAAAGCGGATCATGTTCGCTTTACCGTGTGCGCTTGATGCACCAAAACGCACAGAGCGGAAGATACCAGCCATAAAAGTGATGTAGTAATCTTCTAATGTGCCCTCTGTGATCTCGTCTTTCTTAAGCAATTGTTCAACCATGTAAAGACCTAAGATATCCGCTTTACCTTCTTCAAGGGCACTTGCATGCTCTTGCAATGATTGGCGAACAGTTCCTTTACCAGTAATGGTGTTTTTAATACCTAAACCGTGCGCTACTTCGTGGAACATAGTGTTTGCGAAGAAAGCATCAAAGGTAATGTGTTTACGCTGCTCAGGAACAATTAGCTGCTCTGAAATTGGCACTAAGATTTTATCGAATTTAGCGCGCATTGCGTTTTTAAGCTGTAATCGACGTGTGCCTTTTTCCAGTTGTACTTGTTCATCATTTGGCAGGTTGATAGCAATTGTTTTACTACCTGCATTTGAGTGGCCTGCGTAATAAACAACATCATAAGCATTAAGGTCAGCATCAGAGCCTGGGACTTCTTGCTTGTATTTTTCGTCTACAGGTAAACCTTTTTGTAGCTCAGGTAAGAAAGCGGCAAATTTAGCTAACCGCTCGCTCCATGCTAAATCTTTAATTAATACATAAGATTCATACGCTGCACGGTAACCAAATAATTGATCTTCATAGGTTTCGATAGGGCCAATAACCACGTCAATTGGGTTATTTTTCATATCCATCCACGCAAAATCAGATGGTTGGAAGTCATCACTTACTAGTGCGTCTGCGCGCATGCTTAGGTAGTTAGCAAACTCTTTATCATCAGCCAGTTTACTTGCTTCGCGTAATAAATTAGCTGCTTTTTCTAGTTCTTGTGCGTACTCAACCGAGTAAGCCACGCTATAAAGAAGGCCTTTTTCATCGCGCTTGATTACCGAGTAAAGACCGGTTTTGTCATCCACGGTTGCGTTGTTTAATTCTTCTTTAGTGATATCGCTCGGGTAAAATTCAGCGCCTAAAGGCTTTTCTTCATAGCCTGACAAGAATACTTGGTCACCGTTTAAGCGATCCCAAGGGCCGTAGTTGATATCTGCAAACTTCTGAACTTTTTCATCATTAATTTTTGCTAAGAAAGCGTCTTTGCTCTCACCAAATGCTTGGCGCCAAAATAGCTCATCCATGATTTTTGAAGCATCGATTAACTTGCCAATCATTTGCTTCTGGTTATCGCTTAAGTGGCTAAGATCAGAAGTAAGCGTAAAGTCAGTGTAAATGTCTAAGCGGCTTTTCTCAGCATTGATAAGTTGTGGATTGTTTTGTTCAGTAGTTTGCTTTGTTTGCTCTGCAGCAGGCTTAGTTTGAGAAGTGGTAGCTTGCTGGTCAGAACATGCACCAAGGAAAACAGCACCTGATAAGATAAGTGCTTGGCTAATTTTATTTAATGTCATTTTTTTGCCCGTTAAAAAAGTGAGAGTCATTGCTTAGAAAACAAAAAGTCTATGCATTAAAGCAAACCTGACATATATATGGCAAGTTTACAGCACTAGAAGCAATATTTATTTATGAGTTAAGAAG
>NZ_JAKEVM010000052.1 GCF_022398475.1 Pseudoalteromonas shioyasakiensis
ATTTACATCTATCTAGATTATAAAAAGGGATTGCAATTGCAATCCCTTTTTTGTGCTTGTATGACACTGCGAATGTCGTTTTTTACCAATATTTGCTTTTAGGCTGTTGTTATTCTGTCATCAACATCAAGACAGGAGATTTAAAATGCAAACACGTTTATCACAACAGCAGCTATATTCACTCAACCCAGGACTTGTTAAACATTTAACTGGGCTAAGCGCACTGCCAGAAGATACAAATATAACCGCGAAGCTCGCTGATTTAGTAAGACTAAGAGTGTCGCAAATTAATGGCTGTGGGTTTTGTCAGCATATGCATTCAGCAGAGCTGAGAAGCCAAGGTGAGCGTCAACAGCGACTCGATGTACTAGCCGCTTGGCGTGAAGTCCCTGTGTTTTCAGAACAAGAAACGGCAGCACTCGCTTGGGCGGAAGCCTTAACAAATATCATTGATAAACATGTTGAAGACGATGTTTACAACCAAGTGTCTGCTATCTTAAACGAAAAAGACATTGTTGTATTAACGACGGTAGTACTTGAGATAAACAGCTGGAATCGCATAGTTAAAGCGTTTCACTTTACCCCTGATTTAACAGAATAAGGAATGGTGATGAAGTTTACACTCGCACCTAAAGTTAATGCGTTGGTGAATATCATATCAGCATGTGCCTTTTTCTTTGGTAGTACCTTATTTCTACCTGCATTTATAGAATATGCCACAGTGGGGGTGGTGTTATTCATGGTAGGTTCGTTATTATTTTTATTAAGTGCATTAGCTGATTATTACAGTCATTAAAAACAAAAAACCGGAGCGCACATCATTGTGTCATTCCGGTTTTTCTATATTCTAAGTAGGCGTAAAATTAAATTTGTACGTCTTTTACTTTTTTATAGCCTTCAGCTTCAAGCTCATCGTTTAAACATTTTAATACGTATGGCTTTAACTCTTCGTTGCTGATGTCATCATCTTTTGCCCAGTTTAAGCACATTTCAGTGTATTCTTTGATCATTTCAGCTGATGCTTCAGGTGCTTCGTTAGCGATTGCATTCGTTGCTGACACGCTTAAAACAGGTGCCAAAATTAGTGCTAGCAATGCTTTTTTCATTTAATTATTCCTAATCAACAAAAGTAATTATTACCGGCTCAATTGCACAGTAATGGTGCGCAATGTGTATCTCACTTTGCTTGAGTGAATTTATAAACTAAATTTCAAAAAAAGATAACGAAAAATTTTTATCGTAAAGATAAGCAAAAAATAACCATTCTTTTTGCTTCTAATGCTGGTAATCGTAAGGTCAAAACACGTATTATCGCGCTAATTTTAAAAGAAAAGTGAACTAACTTATGTCTGAACAAGTGACTCATTCAAAAATAAAGAAAGTACCAACCAAACTAGAGCAAGTTGTGGAGAGTTTTATCTTTCGCTCGCGTTGGTTATTAGCACCATTCTTTATTGGCTTATTAGTCGCTGTGGTATTACTGCTGCTAAAGTTCTTTAAATATTTATACAGTATGGCCTTAAATACGTTCACTGCGTCAAACCAAGAGCTTTTGGTAGGTATTTTGACTTTAGTTGACACTGCGCTATTAGCAGGGCTTTTGCTTATTATAATTTTTAGTGGTTACGAAAACTTTGTGTCAAAGTTGAATATAGACAACCATGAAGACAGGCCTGTGTGGATGGGTAAAGTTGGTTTCTCGGGCCTGAAGATGAAACTGATAAGCGCTATTGTCGCTATATCGGCTGTGGAGCTTTTAAAAGTCTTTATTAGCTCGAACAACCATTCAACAGATGAGCTACTCTGGAAGGTGTTAATTCATGTCACGTTTGTGGTGTCGGGGGTGTTGTTTGCGCTCACAGATTACATTAATAGTAAAACCATGAACCACTAATACCACGATTAGGAATAAAAAAGCCCTGCATTGCAGGGCTTGGTTTTTAACAACTGATTATTAATTCAGGGTTGCGTAAAAGCAACCGAACCCGGGCAGAGTGACTGTATTATTGTTTAATTCAGCTGTGTGATGAGATATCTCATTATGCTTTGAAGACACAGAATCAGAGATTGTCAGTTCATTAGTTTGTGCACCTAAGTTGAATGCACAAAGCATTTTAGTGTCGTTAAGCGTTCTATAAAAAGCAAGCACTGGCTCTTGCGTTTCGATAAATTCAATATCGCCTTCTAACAATACGTTCTTATCTTTACGCCATGCCATAAATTCACGATAAGCATTCAAAATTGAATCTTTATCTTGATCTTGCGTATTTACGGCGACTGATTTGTGCGCATCGCCCACAGGTAGCCAAGGTTTTACTGTTGAGAAACCTGCTTGCTCAGCATCTGCTGCATCCCATGGCATTGGTGTACGACACCCGTCACGTCCTTTAAAGTTTGGCCAAAATGTAATGCCATATGGGTCTTGTAAGTCTTCAAATGCAACTTCAGCTTCACCTAAACCAAGTTCTTCACCTTGGTACATACAAACGCTACCACGTAACGAAGCAAGTAGGGCTGTTAGCATCTTACATTGCTGAGGCTCAATTTTTTCACCTTGACTCCAACGGCTAGCAACACGTTCAACGTCGTGGTTGCTAAATGCCCAACATGGCCAACCTTCGGTCATGCGCTGCTCTAAAGTGCTAACTGTAGTACGAATATATTCCGCGCTATAGTCGTTAGTAAGTAGCTCAAAGCTATAACCCATATGAAGTTTGTCACCACCTGATGTGTACTCAGCCATGGTTGCGAGTGAATCTTCAGATGAGATTTCTCCTAATGCAACTGTACCAGGGTACTTGTTTAGTAGGGCACGAATGTCCTGCATAAAATTAAGGTTTTCAGGTTGCGTATTATTGTAGTAGTGATACTGGAACGCATAAGGGTTGTCTTCGCTAAAGCCACGGCCTTGACGTTTCTCTGGTGGCTTAGCTGGATTATCACGTAATTGAGCATCGTGATAGCAAAAGTTAATTGCATCTAAACGGAAGCCATCAACGCCTTTCTTCAGCCAAAACTCAACATTATCTAATACTGCTTTGCGTACTTCAGGGTTATGGAAGTTTAAATCTGGCTGCTCAGCAAAGAAGTTATGTAAGTAATATTGACCACGACGCGGTTCCCATTGCCATGCAGGGCCACCAAAAATTGATAACCAGTTATTTGGCTGTGTGCCATCAGGCTTTGCATCAGCCCAAACGTACCAATCTGATTTGTCGTTGGTTTTATCTTCACGGCTATCAAGGAACCATTGATGTTGATCTGAGGTATGGCTCAATACCTGATCAATAATGATCTTAATATCACGTTGATGAGCTTGTGCGATGAGTTCATCAAAATCGTCAAGGTTACCAAACAATGGGTCGATATCACGATAGTCACTGATGTCATAACCAAAGTCTTTCATTGGTGATTTAAAGAAAGGCGAAACCCAAATAGCATCAACACCTAGGCTTTTAATATAATCAATACGATCAATGATACCTTTGATATCACCAATGCCATCGCCATTGGTGTCTTGGAAACTGCGCGGGTAAACTTGATAAATAACCGCACCTTTATACCACTGCTTTTGAGCCATGTTTTTCTCCATCGTGACACTCAGTGTATGTAAACTGTTAGGCAACCGTTAATGCAATATGTTGCCGGAATGTCAAAAGCATACGTGAAGGGTGAGATACTGTAAAAACTCTGCATACGTATGCACGCCAAATTCATCTTTGTTCTCAGTAAAATTTATTAACTTGATTTAAAAGTAAACAACTCGAATTGCTATCAATAAAATTTACCAATTAGGTTTGTTGGGTTTTAATTATGATCGGGAACGCCAGCTTGGTGCATAATATAGCTGGCTTACACCATAATGGTGCAGGGGTTGTATTGGTAAGACCAATTATCATTGGTATAGACTACTACCTTTAATAATTGCGTTAAGTCACCATTTAACCGAGATAAATGGCTTAGTACCTATTTGTGTAACCAAATTTGGGGCGAAAATATAGCGAAAATGTTTCAATACTATTAAATCACACAATAAAATTGATAAATCATTTATATTCATATGGTTACAATTCTATTTTGTAAAAATGTTGTTAATGTTCGTAGTGGTGGACTACGCTGAATACGTATGCATAAATTTGTTAAGAAAATAATCAGAGCGTTAATATTCAATTCGACAACAAAATCAGTCAGCGAATTACAGCTATTATGTTAATGAATAACTGCAACACGTTGGCATTACAATTTGGGTAATGGGAAAACATCATGTCTATGTTCAAACCAAGTATATTAACTCTGGCTTTAACAGCCGCAGGTTTAAATAGCTTTGTAGCTTATGCTGCAGAAGAAGACCAAAAAGCAAAAAACGATAACGTTGAAGTTATCGAAGTAAAAGGTTTTCGTGGCAGTGTTGTAGAATCTATTAATACTAAACGCTTCACCCCTGAAGTTGTTGAGTCAATCTCAGCAGAAGATATCGGTAAATTACCTGATTCATCAATCGCAGAATCAATCGCACGCCTTCCTGGTTTAACAGCACAACGTCTAGACGGTCGAGCTAGCCGTGTAAGTGTTCGTGGTTTCAGTGAAAACGAAAGTGCAACAACATTCAACGGTCGTGAGCAAGTTTCAATCGGCGACAACCGTGGCGTTGAATTTGACCTTTATCCATCAGAAATTATGAGTGGCGTAACGGTATATAAAACTCCAAGCGCAGGCATTGATGCTGAAGGTATCGCTGGCGTTATCGACATGCAAACTGTTAAACCTTTAAGTAAAGGTGAGCAAGTTATCATGTTCAACGGCCAATACGAGCAAACGGGTTTTGACAAATTAAACCCAGACGGTGACGATAAAGGTTTCCGTGGTACGGTTTCTTACATTGACCAATTTGCAGATGACACAATCGGTGTTGCATTCGCTTACAACACGATGAGCTCTCCAAACCAAGAAAAACGTTGGAACTCTTGGGGTTACCCTGAATTTACAGGTGAAGATGGTAATACGTACTCAATTTTAGGTGGTGCTAAGCCATTCGTACGTTCATCGACTCTTGAACGTGATACAGCAATGCTTGTTATTGAAGCTGCGCCGACTGATCGCCTAAACATGACATTTGATGCTTTATATGTAGATTTCTCTGATGAGAAAATCTTACGTGGTATCGAAGTGCCATTTGCATGGGGCCAAGGTTCAATTGACCCAAGTTCAGCTGTTGTTGACGCAGATTCTGGTTTCATCACAAGCGCAGTAACAGAAGGCCAACGTGTTGTTGTTCGTAATGACTACGAAGAGCGTAACGCAGAACTAACTCAGTTTGGTTTTAATGCAAAATACGACATTAGCGATGATTGGTCAGTAGAATTTGACGTAAGCCGCTCTGAAGTTGAGCGTCAAATCTGGAGTATCGAAAGCTACTCAGGTACGGGCCGTGGTGATGCAAATGGTGTTGCTGATACGATTGGTTATGAGTTTGACGGTGGTAACACTGGCGCACAATTCAGCCATAACCTTGATTACAGCGATTATGACTTAATTCAACTTGGTGGCCCATTATCATGGGGTGCAAGTGCTGCACTTAACGATAAGTACGGCCTAACTGATACTGCTTATCAAAATACTGCGCAAGATGGTTTCATCAATGCGCCAGAAATCAATGATGAACTAAGCACATTGAAACTTGCTGCAAGCAAAGTACTTGATAACGCTTACATCAGCCGTGTGTCATTCGGTATGTCATACCGTGACCGTGAAAAGAGCAAGTTGTCTGAAGGTTACTTCATGACACTAAAAGACTTCTCTTTATCAAACCCTGGTATGTTATCTATCCCAGAACAATACCGTTTAGGGTCAGCTAGC
Organism: Pseudoalteromonas shioyasakiensis; assembly: GCF_022398475.1. Taxonomy (GTDB): domain Bacteria; phylum Pseudomonadota; class Gammaproteobacteria; order Enterobacterales; family Alteromonadaceae; genus Pseudoalteromonas. Next base: position 5,857 of record NZ_JAKEVM010000052.1, read on the forward strand.
CTTGATTTCATTGGTATGGGCAACATGGTTGCTTATGATACCAACGGTCTGGTGAATGATGGTTACTATAGCCTTCTTCAAGAAAGCTTAACTGATTCAAAACACAAGACACAGTCTTGGACAGTTCAAGAGGAAGTAACTGCGTTCTTCGCACAAGCTGACATTAATGCAGAGCTGGGCTCTATCCCTGTAACAGGTAACGTTGGTGTGCGTTATGTGAAAACTGAACAGTCTTCACAAGGCTTCGCTGCTAATACTGTGGATGGTTTAGTTGTTGTATCTCCAACAGATGTAAGCCATGACTACAGCCACTTCTTGCCAAGCATCAACTTATCATTTGCAATTGATGAAGAGCAAACTGTACGTTTTGGTGCGGCAAAAACGATTTCTCGTGCTCGCTTAGACGAAATGAACTCATCAGTTAATGCGTCTTACAACCAGCAACCAGATGAAAACGGTAACTACTGGAGCGTATCAGGTGGTAACCCAGAGCTTGAGCCGAAAGAAGCAACTGGTTTTGATTTAAGCTATGAAAACTACTTCCATGAAGAAGGTTACTTCGCTGCAGCTGTATTCTATAAAGATATCACTCAGTGGATTTTTGACGGTACTTATGAAATCGATATGAGCGGTGTAGCTGACCCGTCTACTGGTGAAATCCCTGAAACTTCAACAGGTACAGGTTCAGGTAAAGTGAACGGTGGTTCTGGTGACCTATGGGGTTACGAGCTTTCATTAACTCTACCATTCACTATGTTCAGCGAGTCACTTGATGGTTTTGGTTTAATCGCAAGCCATACAGGTGTTGAGCAAGACTTAACTGACCAAAATGGTAACGATTATGAGCTACCTGGTCTGTCTGACCAAATCGATAGCTTAACAGTTTACTTTGAGCGTAACGGTTTCCAAGCGCGTACTAGCATGCGTAAGCGTAGCGACTTTAAAGGTGACGTATACGGTTTAGGTTTTGCAACTACACAAGTTGACATTAAAGGCGAAACAATTTGGGATGCTCAAGTTGGTTACGACTTTAGTGAAGGCGGTGTAGAGAGCCTTGATGGTTTATCTGTCACTTTCCAAGTACAGAACATCACAGAAGAGCCGTTCACATCACTACAAGGTGATAACTCACTTCAAGTACGTGACTACCAAGACTACGGTCGTACATTCCTGTTAGGCTTCAGCTACAAGCTGTAATTAGCTAAAACAGCGATAGAAAATTGCCCTTGTGATTTGTTTTACAAGGGCTTTTTTATATCAGTGAGCTACACTCAATGAATTGAAATTGGCGTTAGGTGTACTATGGAAACAAAAAAAATAACCAAGGTCGTGATTGCCGGTGGTGGTACTGCAGGTTGGATAACCGCTGCATTACTTAATAAAGTGCTGGGCAAAGTAATTGATATCACGCTGGTAGAGTCAGCAGAGATTGGCACTGTTGGTGTAGGCGAAGCAAGCATCCCACCTATTTTGCATCTAAATGGTGCGCTAGGCATTTCTGAAAAAGAATTTATTAAGGCTACTGGTGCCACGATTAAGCTTGGTATTGAGTTTGAAAATTGGCGCAGTCAAGGCCACAGCTATATGCATGCCTTTGGTGAGATAGGTAAAGATTTTCCGTTTTGTGAGTTTTATCATTTTTGGCTAAAAGCAAATCAAGCTAATAATGCGCCTGATTTTTGGGATTTTTCACTTAATTATCAAGCTGCAAAAGCGCATAAATTTGCTCACCTCAAGCACATTCCTAACACTCAGTTAGCGGGCTTACATTATGCCTACCATTTTGATGCCACTCGATATGGCGAATTCTTAAAGGAATTAGCGCAATCACGAGGCGTAAAACGCATTGAAGGCAAAATTGAATCGGTTAACCAATGCCATGAAAGCGGGTATATTCGCTCTTTGCTACTTAAAAATGGCGAGCAAATAGACGGCGACTTATTTATTGATTGCACCGGTTTACGTGCTTTATTAATAGAACAAACTCTTAATACCGGCTTTGAAGATTGGTCACATTGGTTACCATGTGATAGTGCGATTGCGGTGCAAAGTGAATCAGCTTATGATGCAATTCCCTATACACGTTCAATTGCTAGAGACTCGGGTTGGCAGTGGCAAATTCCATTACAACACCGTGTAGGCAACGGACTTGTATACTCTTCGCGCTTCTTATCAGACGAAGCGGCAAAACAACAGCTCTTAGAAAACCTACCTGCTAAACCACTGACAGAGCCCCGCGTTATTAAGTTTAAAACAGGTCGTCGCTTAAAACAGTGGCATAAAAATGTAGTATCAGTTGGCTTATCAAGCGGATTTTTAGAGCCATTAGAATCGACCAGTATTCATTTAATTCAAAGTGCAGCCATTCGTTTAATTAAGTTTTTTCCTCATCAAGGTATTAAACAAAGCCTTGTGGATGAATTTAATCAACAAAGTAAAACAGAATTTGAGCGAATTCGTGACTTTATTATTCTTCATTACAAGATTACTGAGCGTGATGACAGTGCGTTTTGGCGCTTTTGTAAAGGCATGGATATTCCAAGCAGTCTTAAAAAGAAAATTGAGCTATTTAAAACCAGCGGCAAGCTCGTAAGAGAAGACGATGAGCTATTTGCCGAAGTTGCGTGGCAGCAAGTGATGATAGGGCAAGGGCTAATTGCAGAGGATCACCATCCATTAACTGATGCGTTATCAGACGAGCAATTAAATGAGTTATTTAGCAATCTAAAAACCTTGATTAATAGCACTGTCGAGCAACTGCCGAGGCACAGTCAATTCTTAGAAAAAGTACAAAATTAACTATGAAAACAACACGAACATTTTTAGCGTTAACGACCGCATTTACACTTTTTAACTCAACAGCAAGTTTTGCTATTACTGCGTCACCAGAAAACTGGTGGGTGGGCATGCAAAATGACTCGTTACAAGTCATGCTTTACGATAACAATATTGCTAACAAAACGTGGCAAATGATGCCTTATAAAGGTGTTGAGTTTAAAGGGGTGACAACAACGAATAACCCTAACTACGCGTTTTTAGATTTAACCATTAGCGATAATGCAAAGGCGGGAACACTAACCTTTAAAGCTGAAGATGGCACAGAATTTACTTACCCATTAAATGCCCGTGATAAACAAAGTGCCAATCGTCATGGCTTTACAAATAAAGATACGCTTTATTTAATCAATCCTGATCGCTTTGTAAATGGTGATCCAAGCAATGACACCGTTGCTGGTATGAAGGAGGCTGCAAACCCAAGTTTTAAAGGTGGCCGTCATGGCGGTGACATTCAAGGTGTTATTAATAGCCTAGATTATCTTGATAACTTAGGCGTGACTCAACTTTGGTTAACACCGGTGCTTGAAAATGACATGCCAAGTTATTCTTATCATGGTTATGCTATTACTGACTTTTACAAAGTTGATCCGCGTATGGGCAGTAATTCGCTTTATAAAACATTATCTGCAGAAGCGAAAGAGCATGGTATCGGCTTAGTGATGGACATGGTACTTAACCACTTTGGTTCATCGCATCAGTGGATGGCTGATATGCCTACTGCTGATTGGGTTAACTTTGATGGCAAGTTTGAAAACGGTAAAAATGCAACCAGTCACGCCAGACAAACAATCCAAGACCCTCACGCAAGCCAATACGACAAACGTCAATTTAACGATGGTTGGTTTGTTGAGTCGATGCCTGATCTAAATCAGCGCCAGCCGTTACTATCAACGTATTTGATTCAAAATGCCATTTGGTGGATTGAATACGCCAACTTAAGCGGCATTCGTGTTGATACCTACTCATACTCAGATAAAGCATTTTTAGCCGATTGGACTAAAGCCATTATGACCGAGTATCCAAACTTTAATATTGTTGGCGAAGAGTGGACAACCAACCCGGCTATTGCATCTTATTGGCAGCGTGGCAAAGTCAATCAAGATGGTTATACCTCTGATTTACCAAGTGTGATGGACTTTTCATTACAAGAAGCGCTGATCCAAGCACTCAACGAAGAAGAAAGCTGGAATACAGGTTGGGTAAAAGTGTACCAATCGCTAGCGAATGACTTTTTATATGCTGATACAGATAACATTTTAGTGTTTGCTGATAATCATGACATGAGCCGTGTTTACACTGAGCTGGGTCAAGACCTCGCAAAAACAAAATTAGCCATGACGCTGCTGTTAACAACTCGTGGTATTCCACAAATTTATTACGGCACAGAACTGTTACTTGATAACACACCAAGTAATGACCACGGTGATATTCGCATTGACTTCCCGGGTGGGTTTAAAGGTCAAAAAGCGAATGCCTTCACAGGTAAGGGGCTTTCAGCTGATCAGCAAGAGATGTTAGCTAGCATGAAAAAACTGCTTAAGCTTCGTCAAGAAAAACCAGCGTTAAGCGAAGGTCGTTTAATGCATTTTTCACCCAAGCAAGGCGTGTATAGTTATGCGAGAGAGCACAATGGCCAAACTGTATTGGTTATTCTTAACAAAAACCAACAAGCCATTGATTGGGATTTAAGCTACATGCAAGAAGTGCTGAAAGGTAATAATAAAGGACGCGATTTAATCAGTGAAAAACGCGTTGATCTTGCAGCGACAATCCGCTTAAAAGCTATGCAAGCACGCTTAATCGAGCTTGAATAATTGCAACTAATAGGCTGAATACGTATGCATTTACTGTCCGTATGCAGCCCTTAACATTAGTATGAACTGATATTTACAGAAAAATGAAGTAATGATGACAACATACAAACTAACTGCGTTAGTAGTGGCTTCGGTTTTAGGTTTAACTGCCTGTGGTAACGATGCGCCAGTACAGCAGAACACGCAACAGCAACAATCAGAATCTAGCCAAGCAGCTATCTCTAAGCCTGTGGTTTACCAAGTATTCACTCGATTATTTGGTAACACTAACACCACCAATAAACCGTGGGGCACATTAGAAGAAAATGGGGTAGGTAAATTCGCTGATTTTAATGATGCAGCATTACAAGGCATTAAAGAGCTAGGAACAACACATGTTTGGTACACTGGTGTACCGCGTCATGCTTTAGTAACTGACTATACCGAATACGGTTTGTCACAAGATGACCCTGATGTTGTAAAAGGCCGTGCAGGCTCACCTTATGCAGTGAAAGACTATTACGATGTTAATCCTGATTTAGCAATTAACCCTGAGCGCCGCTTAGAAGAGTTTGTAGAGCTAATTAATCGTACTCATAAGCACGGTATGAAAGTTGTTATTGATATTGTGCCAAATCACGTAGCGCGTAATTACGAGTCAGTCGCCAAGCCTGAGGGCGTAAAGGATTTTGGTGCTGAAGATGACACGACGAAAACCTATGCTCGCGATAATAACTTTTACTATGTAACAGGGCAGTCATTTCAAGTGCCTACCAGCGATAGCTACCAAGTGTTAGGTGGTAACCCGCATCCTCTAGCTGATAATCAGTTTGCCGAAACCCCAGCAAAATGGACGGGTAATGGGGCCCGTGCCGCTAAACCTGACATTAATGATTGGTACGAAACAGTTAAAATCAATTACGGTGTGAAACCAGACGGTAGCTACGACTTCCCAACACTACCGGATGATTACGCTGATAAAGATTACCGTGCGCACTACGCATTTTGGCAAGATAAAGATCTACCAAATAGCTGGTATAAATTCCGCGATATCGCGCTTTATTGGTTAGATAAAGGTGTCGATGGCTTCCGTTATGATATGGCCGAGATGGTGCCTGTTGAGTTTTGGAGCTTTTTAAATTCATCAATCAAGATGCAAAAAAGCGATGCCTTTATTTTGGCTGAGGTATATAACCCAACGCTTTACCGCCCATATATCCAACAAGGTAAGATGGATTACCTTTACGACAAAGTCGGTTTTTACGACACGGTTAAAGCTGTGATGCAAGGCAAGCAATCAGCGGATACTATTTTCAATATCCAAAGCCAAGTGGCTGATATTGAACAGCACATGCTGCACTTTTTAGAAAACCATGATGAGCAACGTATTGCTAGCCCAGATTTCGCTGGTAGTAGTGAAAAAGGTAAGCCAGCGATGGTGGTATCTACATTGATGTCGCGCTCGCCAACCTTACTTTATTTTGGTCAAGCTGTCGGTGAAGATGGCTCTGAGGACGGTGGTTTTGGCGACCCAACGCGTACCAGCATTTTCGATTATATGGGTGTACCTGCGCATCAAGCATGGATGAATAATGGTAAATTCGATGGCGGTGCGCTTTCAAAGCAGCTAGCTGATCTTCGCGCTTACTACACCAAGTTGATGTCGTTAAACACACTTCCTGCCATTGTTGGTGGTGACATGCAAGCGGTTGAATTGACAGGCTCAGAGCAAGTTATTGCGTTCACGCGTAAGCTAGGCCAACAACTAGTGCTTGTAGTAAGTAACTTTTCAGAAAACCAACAAAATGTTGAGCTTACTCTTAACCAAGCGTTGTTACCTAAGCTTAACCACAGTGGTTTAACGTTTACTGATAACCTAGAAAATCATGCCGACATTGTGATTCCTGAGGCATCTACTAAGGCGCCAATTCAATTACAACTGAACGGCTTAAGCAGTGCAGTATTTACCTTAAAGGCTGACTATGAATAATAACAAACCAACGCTAAGCTTTTGGCAAATATGGAATATGTGTTTTGGATTCTTAGGGATCCAATTTGGCTTTGCATTACAAAACGGTAATGTAAGCCGTATTTTTCAAACCTTAGGTGCCAATGTTGATGATATTCCAATCCTGTGGGTTGCAGCACCATTAACAGGCCTTATTGTTCAGCCGATCATCGGTTATTGGAGTGATAAAACATGGAATAAGTTAGGCCGTCGTCGTCCGTTCTTTTTCTATGGGGCTATTTTAACAACGTTATCGTTATTCATAATGCCTAACTCACCAAGCCTGTGGATTGCGGCGGGTATGTTATGGATCATGGATGCGTCAATTAACGTAACTATGGAGCCATTCCGTGCTCTTGTCAGTGATAACTTACCGAAAAAGCAACGTGCAACTGGTTATGCAATGCAAAGCTTCTTCATTGGTGTTGGTGCGGTTGTAGCGTCTGCATTACCTTGGATGATGACTAACTGGTTCGATATTGCTAATACTGCACCTGCAGGGCAAATTCCAGATTCTGTAAAATTCTCGTTTTACTTTGGCGCAGTAGTATTAATTATTGCTGTGTTTTGGACTGTCTTTACTACTAAAGAATATTCACCAGAAGAACTTGAAAGCTTTCATGAACAAGAGCAAAGCGATGACTCGGGCGATGTTCAAAGTGATGTAAACTTTAACAAAGGCGCTGCAATCTTTACGGTTCTTGGGTTTGTAGTACTTGGTATTGTTACGGGTCTATCCCTTGAAAAAGAGCTTTATTTACTTGCTGGTGGTTTGATTAGCTTTGGTGTTATTCAATTTATTGCCGGGGCCTTAAAGGCTAAAAACGCAACCAGTGGTGGCTTTTATCAAGTTGTGAATGATGTATTCACTATGCCAGAAACGATGAAACAATTGGCTTGGGTACAATTTTTTAGCTGGTTCTCATTGTTTGCAATGTGGATTTACACCACATCGGCAGTAACTAGCTTCCACTACGGCAGCAGTGATACAAGCTCTCTTGCCTACAATAACGGTGCGGATTGGGTTGGTGTATTATTTGCCGCTTACAATGGTTTTGCTGCCATTGCAGCACTGTGTATTCCGGTTATCGTTAAAAAAGTAGGGCTAAAAATGGCTCACGCTATCAACCTAGTGCTAGGTGCATTGGGTCTGGTCAGCTTCATTATTATCAAAGATCCAAGTTTACTGATCTGGCCAATGATTGGAGTAGGGTTTGCTTGGGCGTCAATTCTATCTTTACCATACGCAATGTTAAGTACCTCAGTACCAAGTAAAAAAATGGGTGTGTACATGGGTATCTTTAACTTCTTTATTGTTATTCCGCAGCTTTTAGCGGCAAGCGTATTAGGCCTAATTTTACGTCACTTTTTTGATAATCAACCGATTTATGCGTTAGTGCTAGGTGCAGTGTCATTCGTACTAGCAGCGGTCGCTGTACTGCGCGTTAAGCAACAATAATAAGGACACACCATGAAAAAATTTAATCTCATTACAGCAAGCTTGTTAGTGTTAGGTTTAACAGCTTGTAGTTCAGAACAATCAGCTAATACAGCAGTTGAGCAGGTGTCTGCACCAGGAGCACCGGGTGTTGAGCCTTTTTGGGCATACTCTGGTAAAACGGGGATTGGTACCTCTTACGAGCAATACCAAGATGGCCACTACAGCGACGCAGCTGCTACCGGCAAAGTATCAAAAGTTTGGTTTTCAATCGCGAAAGGCATGATCACCGAAACCATGTTTGGTTTAATTCACCAAGCACAAATCAAAGATATGCAATTTGTTGTAGTTGGTAAAGACTTTACCGTTACAGAAAACGATGATCTCGATGTAAGCATTGATTATTTATACAAAGACGACGCTGGTCGTCCATTATCGCTTGCTTACAAAGTAGTAAGTAAAGATAAACAAGGTCGTTTTACTTTAGAAAAACATATCTTTACAGATCCAAACGGCCAAACATTGTTTGTTCGTAGCGTATTTAATACTGAACTTGAGGGTGTGAAAGCCTACGTTAATGTGAACCCTTACATTGATAACAACGGTTTAGACGATTTTGCAAAAGTAACTGATAAGGGTCTAGTTGCTTGGCAAGATGATAACTTTTTATCTTTACAAGCCGCTCAACCATTTAAGCAAGCAAGCGTTGGCTTTACGGGTGTAAGTGATGGCTTAAAAGAGTTAAAAGCATCGCAATCATTATCAACGACTTACCAAAGTACTGGTGATAAGTCGGGTAATGTAAGCTTACTTGCAGAGCTTGGTGAAGTATCAAAAAACACCACCTTTGATTTAGCTTTAAGCTTTGGTAACTCTGAAGCTGCAAGCTTAAAAGAAGGTCAAGCAAGTTTAAATCAAGGCTACCAAAAAGTACTTGCTGCATATAACGGTGAAGGTGTTGCAATTGGTTGGCAAGACTACTTAGCAAGCCTTGAACCTTTGAGCACATTAACTAACAGCACCGCAGATAATGGAAAGTTGCTTTATACCAGCGCCATGGTATTAAAAGCGCAAGAAGATAAAACTCATGCCGGTGCTTTAATTGCGTCACTTTCTAACCCTTGGGGTGAAACGGTGTCGGCAAAAACAGGTTCTACTGGTTATAAAGCGGTTTGGGTACGTGATTTCTATCAAGTAGCAATGGCATTTATGGCCATGGGTGATACACGTACCGCAAAAACGGCGTTTGAATATCTAGAAAAAGTACAAGTAACAGATAACACACCAGGCAATGGTGGTGACACCGGTTGGTTCTTACAAAAGACTCATGTTGATGGTGAGCTTGAGTGGGTAGGTGTTCAGCTTGACCAAACAGCAATGCCAATTATGTTAGCGTGGAAACTACATCAAGCTGGCGTTCTTAGCGATCAAGAGCTGACAGATTGGTATGGCAAAATGTTAAAACCAGCTGCTGATTTCTTAGTTGATGGTGGCCTTGCGAAAATTCTTTGGAATGACACACAAATTACACCGCCAGCAACGCAACAAGAGCGTTGGGAAGAACAAAATGGTTTTTCACCATCAACAACGGCTGCGGTTGTTGCAGGCCTAGTTACAGCTGCTGATATTGCTAAAAAAGCAGGTGACACTAAAAATGCAGAGCGTTACCTAGCAACGGCTAAAACGTACAATAGTGAAATTGAAAGTACGATGTTTACGACTCAAGGTAACCTTAAGTCTGAAAACAGCGATGGTGAATATTTCATTCGTATCGGTCAAGACAAAGATCCAAACTCATCAACCACACTTAATGCCAATAACGGGCGTGAAGGCTTTGATAAAAAGCAAATCCTTGATGGTGGATTCTTAGAGCTTGTACGTTATGGTGTTCGTGATGCACTTGCGCCAAGCATTGTAAAAACATTACCAGAGTACGATGACGAAACCTTAGTCGATAATCTGCAAGTGCGTTACACCTTTAATTTTGCTGATGGCTCGGGTTCATTCCCAGGCTACCGCCGCTATGGTAACGATGGTTACGGTGAAGATGAAGTGACAGGTAATAACTATGCCGAAGGTGGCAATAACACCCCTGGTCAACGTGGTCGTGTATGGCCGTTTTTTACAGGTGAACGCGGTCACTATGAAATCGCCGCTGCAAACGCAACCAACAGCCTTGATGCGATGAAGCAACAAGCGATTAAAGACACTTATGTAAAAGGTATGGAAGCATTTGCCAATGAAGGCATGATGTTACCTGAACAAGTTTGGGATGGCGTAGGCAACAATAAAGCAGGCTATCAGCTAGGTGAGGGTACAAACTCAGCCACACCACTGGCTTGGACTCACGCTGAATACATTAAGTTACTCCGTTCAGTGAGCGATAAACATGTATGGGACCATTACCCAGTTGTTGAAGACGCATTGAAGTAAAAACTTATTTAACATGCCCAATATTTATTGGGCATGTTGCTTTTGGCAAAAGGAAAAATAATGTTAAAAAGAATGGCTTTATGTGCTCTATTAGCGGTAAGTACGCAAAGTAAAGCGGATGATTACTTGCTTTACTTTATGGGTGGCCAATCAAATATGGAAGGATTTGGCTTTAATAAAGATTTACCCGCGCAGTATAAAAAACCAGTTGAAAATACCTTACTCTTTTTTGGTAACCCTGTTGCTGATGATGCATTAAATGGTGGTAAAGGTGTTTGGACTAATTTAATGCCTGGCTTTGGAACAGGCGCTAGATCGACAGATCATTCAATTATTTTATCTGAAAGATTTGGTCCTGAATTGAGTTTTGGTAAACGCTTATCTGAGCTTACAGATAAGAAAATAGCCATTATTAAATATGCACGTGGAGGCTCATCTATTGCGCTTGGGGCATCTGGCTTTGGTACATGGGGGCAGAACTATGCTGACAACACTAAGATTAACCAATGGGATAACTTTCAAACTACCGTAAGAGCTGCGTTAGCTAACAATGATATAGATGGTGATGGTGAAGCCGATACTTTAGTCCCAGCAGGGAGCATTTGGATGCAGGGTGAGGCAGATGCCTATCATGAGCAAGCATCTAAGGTTTATTTAGCTAATTTAACAAGTCTGATGAATGATATGAAGGTGACTTTTGGCAATAAAGAGTTACCAATCATACTTGGCAGAATAGAAGACTCTGGTAAAACACCCCAAACACGAATGATGCCATATATTGAGAGTGTATGGGATGCTCAGGAAAAGTTCGTTAAATCAAATGCTAATGCTCATTTAGTTGCCTTTGATGAGCCTGTCGAATTCATTGAAGATAAATGGCACTATAAAAGTAATTACTATATAAGACTAGGTAACCTTTTTGCAGAAAAAGCAGCCGAAACATTAGCTAAGTAAGCTTCTTTTAAATAGCTACTTAAATAATTAAACCGCCGAATTAACCTCGGCGGTTTTTTGTTTTGCACTTTTTTACAATTTAATTGTGCTTTCCTTATATGGGTACGTTAAGATAGCTTAACTTTAATTCAGTAAACAAAAGCCATTACTATTTGGTGTAATTTGTAGCTGAACAATTAATTCAGGGAAGGTGCAAATATGTTCAAGGCTTTATCTACTTTGTTGGGTGTTGGTTTATTGTGTTCTTGTGCAATAAATACAAACGTGGGTGAGTATGTGCTTGGTGATGTTGAAACTTCAGTCCGAGGTCACAATGTTGAAGTATTTACAGAACGCCAATTAGTGAGCCACAGAGCAACATTTCTTGGCCAGGTTTCGAGCTATTATTGCCAATTAGAAAGTGATATGCATTTACCACAAGCGGGTCCGTTTGATGATATTAATGGTTCTAGAAGTCAACTCCAAGACACTCTTAAAAGTAAAGTACAGCAAAGGGGTGGCAACGCGATTGTATTTGGACAGTGTTATATCAGTGCTCATGCAGATACTGATTGCCAAAAAGCGCTGAGTTGTGAAGGGTTTGCGTACCAAGTTGAATATTAAAAACTTTTACTATTTCCATCTCGTTACTTAAGGTCTGGACTGTGGCGAATTATCCTAACGCTATCCTAGGTTTGATGTTACTTTTTCATGCTTCTATTACCAGTTGTGCTGAACTTAAACCCTTCACTACAGATGGTTGCAGCTCTTTTCCTGATGGAACAATAGAACATAAAAACTTATGGTTGGCGTGCTGTACAGCCCATGATCTTGCATATTGGCAAGGGGGTACTTTCAAGCAACGTGAGCAAGCTGATATAGATTTAAAAGCGTGTGTTGCACAAGTAGGTGAGCAAGAAATTGCAGTATTGATGCTTGCCGGTGTTAGAGTGGGTGGAACACCTTTTTTACCTACTAGCTTTCGCTGGGGTTATGGCTGGCCATACCCTAAGCTTTATGGTGAACTAACAGAGCAAGAGCGCTTACAAGTTGAAAGTCGTCTAGCTGAGCTTAAAACTAAATAACCTATAGCTATCTAAATTCTTTACAGGTTTTTGATGCATCGTTGATCACAGTTGCTTCAGCGCTTTTGGAAAAATGTGATGACATGTAAAGACTTAATTGATGGTCGGGCATTTTAATGCGTGTAATGCCATTAAAGCGATGAGGCTCAATATCTTTTGCAATCACAGCAGGAAGGGCTGTTATACCAGCTCTGTTCTTAGCCACAAAATCAACGGCTTGTTGCCATGTACTGGCTTGTTGCCATGTACTGGCTTGATGTTCATGGCTTATCGATTCATTTTTATCAATGCCTAAATATTTAAGCATTAAGGTACATGCCCCAGTTCCGCGTTTATAGACGATACCATTTTAGTTTGCCTGTCTGCGTAAATTCTCGTGTCTGCGTAAATTCTCGATACTCAAGTCTGGGTTAGTACTGTGGCTGATTAACTCATATCCAACTTGATAAATTGTTGCTGAGCGAGTCGCAAATAGATCTCTCTGTGGTAACAATAAAAGAGGCATGGCAATATCTACTTCATTGTTTTGCAGCATTTTAATATGCCGTGCTTGCGGTACAGTGATTACGTCGTAGTTGCTATCAAGTTGATTGATAACGCAGCTATAGGCTGATTTTAATTCACCGTTAAATTGTTTGCGTGAGTACTTTAATGACTCGCCATTTTCACTTGATACACCAATAAGCACTTTAGCGGAAATTGAATGACTGAGTGAAATACTCATTAGAGCGAATAAGGTAAATAAAAAACGTAATAAATCCATTTATTAAAACATAATGTGGTAAGAGGTGAGTAATTTAGCAATGGCTACTCATAAATACAATATGGTTGCTGGAGCCAAAGCAGTGTGATTAATTTTACATATCAGCTTGCTGACTATTTCTTACTTTAAAACAATGAAATAAAGAGATTTTTGCTCAGTTAAGCTGAAACTACCGCTGCTAAAATCATGTAGCATTTTGTAGCTTACAGATGAACTATCGAAAGATAAATTAAGAGCTCTGATTGTTCATAACATTGGCTGGGTTCCTAAAATGGAAGATAGGTTATTCACTTACAAAATTACAGGGCATTACCGATATAAACCCTAACATTCACATTAGGCTTCAATTAGTTACCACTTTAATATACATTTAAGATATCGTTTGTACCTCAATTGGGTTTAGCTTAATTTTAACTTAAAAGGGATTTATATGAAAAATGTTAGTAAATGCATTGCCAGCTTATTGTTGCTACTTCCGACGACTATTTTTGCTGCTCAAGAAGTTGTGATTGAAAAGTCAGATAAATTTACCGAACTGTCAAAAGGCTTAAAGGTAAGTGTTAGAACTGGCCCTACAAAAAATGCCAAAATTTATGACTTTTCGACCAAAAAAATAACCATCAACGATGAGCATGGTGCGCCTTTTCAACGTTACTATTTGCAAATTGTCACAGCAGATAAAGAATGGGCTAAGGAAATCATTACGTTTGATGATAAAACAAATACAATTGACTTAAATGCACTACTTTTTGGTCAATTGGTAGACACTTCTGAACTGAATAAATTAGACTCAGCGCATGCTTTTTCTTTATATAATCGCCTTGAAAGTATCCTCTCGGAAGAATACGGAACATTTGAACAGGTTTATAATAATGGCCTTGCTGACTATTTAAATTATATGTCGATAGACGCCGGTTTTGAGAATTACATAGCAAGAACCGGGGGAGCGGGCGATAAACTCACAGAATCACTAAAAGAAATAAAGAAGCCGCCTCTTGTTGAACACCAACAATTAATAAGTGAGTTTATTAAGGCTGTAAATCAAAAAGACAAAACATGGTTGTTGGCACAGCAAAGACCTAATTCCTCACAGCGAGACTCGGGAATTTATGCGCGCGGTCTAAACGTGCTGTTTGAGTATTTTGATAGCATAGGTAACCCTACAAAGTTTAATATTACCCGAGAAACACAAGGTCGCTCTTATGACCTTAATTCTAATAAATACATTATTGTTGAATTACTTGAGCACAAAGGCCAAAGAGAAAAAATAGAGATGGAGTTTATGTTTGTAGATACTTATGGTGGCCGTTTCATTGCTGAATACGACATTACAGGTGTTCGTTTTCGTTAAGTAACGGGTTAAGTAAAGTTGAAAAGCCGCAGGTTACGAAAACGTGCGGCTTTGATATTTCTTCGTTATAGCCCTGCTTTTTTAGCGCGAGCAGCGTGTAGCTTTTTATAGCTTTCGATTAAACGAAGGTGCCTGTCTAAGCCCTCAAGCTTCATGCTGGTTTCTGTTAAACCATAGAACATAACATCGCCGTTGATTGAGCCAACGACTGCATCCATCGTTTCTTGACCAAACATACGGGTGAAGCTATGAATGTAATCTTCAATCTCTAGGTCATCGCTGAGTGCGACTTCCAATGTTGCATGCATTGCTTGGTAGAATAGGCCGCGTTCAACAATGGTATTGTCGTTATACTGTAAGAATGCTTCAACAAGCTCCATTGCTGCTTCTAAATCACCAAGTGCTAAGTAAATAAGTAGCTTCAGCTCAAGAATCGTTAGCTGACCCCACACTGTGTTTTCATCAAACTCAATACCGATTAAGGTGATGATATCTATGTAGTTATCTAGTTCACTTTCTTCTAAGCGCTCAACTAAATCAGCAAGTTGATCTTCTGATAAACGATGCAGGTTTAAGATATCCTCGCGGAAGTTAAGTGATTTATTGGTATTGTCCCAAATCAAGTCTTCCACAGGATAAACTTCTGAGTAATCAGGCACTAAAATACGACATGCAGTACCAAGGTCTGAGAACTCAGCAATGTAAGCTTCTTTACCTAAGCTTTCTAAAATACCGAATAAGCTCGCTGTTTCTTCTTCATTGCTACCTGAGAAATCCCATTCAACAAAATCATAATCGTGCTTAGCGCTGAAGAAGCGCCATGAGATCACGCCAGTTGAATCAATGAAGTGCTCTACAAAGTTTTCCGGTTCAGAAACTGCCATACTATTGAACGTTGGCTTAGGTACATCGTTTAAGCCTTCGAAGCTTCTGCCTTGTAATAACTCAGTTAAGCTGCGCTCTAATGCAACTTCAAAGCTTGGGTGCGCACCAAAAGAAGCAAATACACCGCCTGTTTTAGGGTTCATGAGTGTTACGCACATCACTGGGAACTGACCACCTAGCGAGGCATCTTTTACTACAACAGGGAAACCTTGTTCTTCAAGACCATTAATACCCGCAACAATACCTGGGTATTTATTTAAAACGTCCTCTGGAACGTCTGGTAAAACAATTTCTTGTTCTATGATTTGGCGCTTAACTGCACGCTCAAAGATTTCAGATAAACACTGTACTTTTGCTTCGGCAAAGTTGTTACCAGCACTCATACCATTACTTAAGAATAAGTTTTCAATTAGGTTTGAAGGGAAGTAAACCGTTTCACCGTCTGACTGGCGAACATAAGGAATAGAGCAAATACCACGTTCTTTATTACCAGAGTTAGTATCGATTAAGTGTGAGCCACATAGCTCACCATCTGGATTATAAATTTCACGGGTATAATCATCTAATATGCCCTCTGGTAGAGAGTCATCATCAGTCAGAGCAAACCACTTTTCATTTGGGTAATGAACAAACTCGCTATTGGCAATGTCTTCGCCTAAGAACTGATCGTTATAGAAGAAGTTACAGTTTAAGCGCTCAATAAACTCGCCCAAAGCTGAGCATAGCGCGCTTTCTTTAGTTGCACCTTTACCATTGGTAAAACACATTGGCGACGCTGCATCACGAATATGAAGTGACCATACATTTGGCACAATATTACGCCAAGAAGAGATTTCGATTTTCATCCCTAACTCTTCAAGGATGGCCGTCATATTTGCGATGGTTTCTTGAAGGGGTAAGTCTTTACCTAAAATAAAGGTATTACTGTCATCACCTGGTTTTGCCATCAACATTGCTTGCGCGTCTGCTTCGATGCTTTCAACAGTATCGATTTTAAACTCTGGGCCAGTTTGAATAACACGTTTTACTGTACAACGCTCAACAGAACGTAAAATACCCGTGCGGTCTTTCTCAGAAAGGCCTTCTGGTAACTCAACCTGAATTTGAAAAATTTGGTTATAGCGGTCTTCTGGATCAACGATATTGTTTTGTGCAACACGAATACCATCTGTCGGGATATCGCGTGAATTACAATACACTTTAATAAAGTAAGCCGCACACAATGCAGAAGATGCTAAGAAGTAATCGAATGGACTTGGTGCAGTACCATCACCCTTATAGCGAATAGGTTGGTCTGCAATGACAGAGAAATCATCAAACTTGGCTTCAAGCCTGAGGTTGTCGAGAAAATTAACTTTAATTTCCATTAAAAAATTCCACCTTTGTGCGCGTTGTTATCTAAAGCTTTGTTTGCCAGATAAGCGTTTTCAACATAATAGGCGTAATTATCTGCTTTTTCGAAGTAATAGTCTTGGGTAAATCGAAAAAAAACTGATTTTAATGCAATAAGTTTCTGGTTGGGTAAGGAGGAGGCGATAACAAAGCTGTCATCGCTAAAAATTAAACACTCGAACCACGAATAATTAAACGCGGTGGTAAAAGGGTATTCTCTACATTTTCACCACGAATAAGTTTGAGCAGGTTATCGACCAACATTTGTCCAGCGAGGGTGGTGTCTTGCTGTACGGTGGTAAGTGGTGGGTTTACAAAGCTGGCAACAGCAATGTTATCAAAGCCAACAACATGTACATCATCAGGAACCTTGATTTTCGCTTCTTTCAAGGCGCGAATAGCACCAATTGCAATAAGGTCACTGGCGGCAAACAATGAGTTAAAGCGAATGTTATTTGCTATGAGGGAACGAGTCGCGTGATAGCCTGATTCTTCAGTTGAAATCGCATTTGCCATCTTACGTTCGTTTAAAGCCACGCCTTTGGCTAAGAAAGCATCTTTAAAACCCTGGTAGCGAGCAAAAAATTCAGGGCTATGATCAGAAGCATCACCAATAAATGCACAGTCGGTTCTACCGGTTGCGAGTAAATGTTCTGCTGCTAATTTACCACCGCCGTAGTTATCGCAGCTGACTGTTAGATCTGGGCGGTTATCGACGCTTGCACCCCAACAGACAAACTTAGTATGTTGGTCAATTAAGGTTTTAAATTTAGGTTGGTAATCGAGGTAATCACCATAACCAAGCAGTATTAAGCCATCTGCACGGTGGCTGTCTTCGTAATCGGCTTGCCAATCAGAGCTGCTCGACTGAAACGATACCAGTAAGTCGTAGCCTTCTTTTGCACAAGCTCTTGTAATACTGCCTAGCATCGCCAAAAAGAAAGGGTTTATTTGTGATTCATCCGAAGTGGGATCTTCAAATAATAAAAGGGCGAGGGTGCTACTTTGTTGAGTTCTTAAGTTACTGGCATTTTTATCAACTTTATAGTTGAGCTGTTTTGCTACCTCATGAACACGTCGACGCGTTTCTTCGTTGACTAAAGGGCTATTTCGCAGCGCGCGAGAGACGGTTGACTGCGACACACCCGCATAATGTGCAATGTCAAAAGATGTCGCCTTACCTTTCATATGGTTACCAAATAACAGAAGTAGTAATTGCCATTTTCGGCTATTTAATATTTTTTTCAAGCTATTTGTGACAAGCGGCGTGTGTGTGGCTGTTCTGTACACAGCTAGGTATTTTTTATGCGTATATAAATGCTTTTTCGATACTTAATACGCAGGTTTTTCCATTAAATACGTATGCATGCACAAATAATGAAAATTTTTATTGATCCTAATCTGACACCGGTGTCATAATGTCACTGTTTTATCATTTTGTTGTCAAAACGTATTTGGCTGCCCATTCATTTGGGCAGCATTTTTTTAATACAAAAGATAGCTTCTTTGAGGCAATGACCCAAAGTTTAGCAGACACAGTGGCTTTGCCATTGAAAACTAGAAAAATAAGCGGCAACTAGCTTAGACAAATAGAGAAAACATCATGAACACACAGACAACTACAGAATTCGCTCCTATTCTTGTTGCCGATATCGGCGGCACTAACGCTCGTTTCGCTTTAATCACTGACTTTAATGCACAAACTAACCAGTTTGTTATCGAGCACAA
Source organism: Pseudoalteromonas shioyasakiensis (assembly GCF_022398475.1). Lineage (GTDB taxonomy): Bacteria > Pseudomonadota > Gammaproteobacteria > Enterobacterales > Alteromonadaceae > Pseudoalteromonas. The sequence continues at coordinate 24,504 of NZ_JAKEVM010000052.1, forward strand.
TTTAACTTTTCCAAGTGCTGACTTTGGCTCTTTAGAAAGTGCGATAAACCAGTACTTCAGCCAAATTTCGTTTCCAAAGCCAAGCCGTGCATGTTTAGCAGTAGCTGGCCCGATCAAAGCAGGCCAAGTTCACTTAACAAACCTTGGCTGGCACTTTAACGTTGCAGATTTAAAAGCTGAGTTTTCATTTGAGCAACTTGAAGTAATCAACGACTTTGCAGCATTTGCCTATGCAGCACCTTATTTAGATGATTCGCAAAATATGGCTGTTAAAGCAGGCCAGGCTGATGAAAATGCGAATATCGCAGTTATGGGGCCAGGTACAGGTTTTGGTGCTGCGTGTTTAGTTCGCACATCACAAGGCAGCGCTGTTCTTAGCTGCGAAGCAGGGCACATTACCCTTGCGGCAGTGACAGAGTTAGACCGCTTGTTAATCACTGAGCTTAAAAAGCAGTTAAATCATGTATCTGTTGAGACTGTGTTCTCAGGCCCTGGTATTGCTCATTTATATGGCGCTATGGCTGCGGTAAAAGGCGTTGAAGCGAAGAATTTAGATGCAGCACAAATTAGCGAGCTTGCAACCACTGGTCAATGTGAAGTCTGTGATGCAACACTCAATCAATTTTGTGATTGGATTGGCAGCGTAGCAGGGGACTTAGCCCTGACATTTGGCGCATTAGGTGGCGTATTTATTGGCGGTGGTATTTTACCTCGTATGCAACAACGTCTATTATCTAGTCGATTTGTTGAGCGTTTTGCAGACAAAGGCATTATGTCGCAATATACTTCACAGATCCCCGTTACGCTTGTAACACAAGACAACATTCCATTCATTGGTGCTGCTGCGTGTATACATGTTAAAAGTAACGCGTAATTAGCAGTTGGATGTAGAGCGGATGAAGAAAGTAACCATCAACAGTGTCGCCAGCTATGCCGGTGTATCGAAAAAAACAGTATCTCGCGTGCTCAACAATGAGCCAAACGTGAGTGATGCAACGCGCGAAAAAGTACTTAAAGTATTTAAAGAGCTTGATTACACACCAAACCCAATCGCTCGTGGCTTGGCACAAAACCGCAGTTTCATCATTGGTTGCTTGTACGACAATCCGAGTAAAAGCTATATTACCCGGGTGCAAACTGGTGCCTTAGCGGCGTGTCATGAGCTTAACTACAATTTATTGATCCACCCATGTGAATTACGCGGCGAAGAATTAATTAGTAACATTGAGCAATTAATTCAAACCTCACGTTTAGACGGCATTGTACTGACCCCACCATTTTCAGATTTCCCTGAACTTGTAAGCTTTTTGAAGTCGAAAAAGATCCCTTATGCCCGTGTCGCATCTGCGGTACTTGAAGACGATTCTATTTCGGTAAGAAGTAACGACGAGCAGGGGGCTTTTGAAATAACAGAGCATCTTATTAAGCTGGGCCATAAAGAAATCGCCTTCATCAAAGGTCACCCTGATCACAGTGCGACAGAGCAGCGTTTTAAAGGTTATCGAAGAGCGCTTGCGTCAAATGGTATTGAGTTTGATGAACGCTTAGTTGAAGAAGGTAACTTCAGTTATCACTCTGGTGTTGACAGTGCTCGTACAATCTTAGATTTGAACCCTCGCCCAACAGCGGTATTTGCTTCAAATGATTACATGGCAGCGGCGGTATTAAAGCTTGCTACGCAAATGCAGTTAAGAGTGCCAGATGATATTTCTATTGCTGGGTTTGATAATGCCCCAATTGCACGTCATATTTGGCCAGGGTTAACGACCATTGCACAACCAGTTGAAGAAATGACTCAGCAAGCAGTTAAGCAATTGATCACTCATATTGGTGATCCACAAGAGTCGCCTTATCAAGTAACCCTTGAAGCAAAACTTATTACTCGTGAGTCGACAGCAGCAATTAAATAAATTTCATCTTGTTTTTTCACAGTAGCCCGAGAATGAGTGACGCGTTCTCGGGCTTTTTTATTTCAAGCTTAAAAACTTAATGAAACGCTATAAGTTACTGTTTTTATACCAATCCGCTTAATTAAGTAGTCTATTTTGAGGCAATAAAACCTCGTTGATAACAAGGCAAAAATTTCGTTATTTAGTTGTTCTAAATGAGAAATTTTTAACACAGTTAGCGACAGGTTTAATCCCTCAAAATGATTAAGTATTATTGCGGGTTGGTATTAATTAAAACAAACCCCAAAGCTTGTCTTGCCTATAGGCCTTTAATAGTGGCACTTCACATGAATTCTACTCATATTCTACTAAAATAAAATTGTTCATTATTTGGTCATTTAAAAAAATTAAACTAAATTTAACAGATAAGGTTGACACCGGTGTCATAGTCATGAGTTAATACAGTGACAC
>NZ_JAKEVM010000053.1 GCF_022398475.1 Pseudoalteromonas shioyasakiensis
GTTAAGTAATATCTTATAGCGATTTAATACCCATGTTGTATAGGGTAAAGCCATAAATATCAGCGTATTGATCAATGATCTTACTGGTTGGTGTTCCTGCACCATGGCCTGCATTTGTTTCAATGCGAATAAGATACGGATTTTGATTCGCACCTTTTTCTTGTAGCTCTGCTGCAAACTTAAATGAATGCGCAGGCACAACACGGTCATCATGATCCCCTGTTGTTACTAAGGTTGCTGGGTAGCTAACACCCTCTTTTACATTATGAACTGGTGAATAGCCTTTTAAGTACTCGAACATTTCTTTACTTTGTTCACTCGTACCGTAGTCATACGCCCAACCAGCACCCGCTGTAAAGGTGTGGTAACGCAGCATATCTAAAACACCTACAGCAGGAAGCGCAACTTTAAATAGCTCAGGGCGCTGTGTCATAACCGCACCAACTAATAAGCCACCATTTGAGCCACCACGTACCGCTAGGTAATCAGGTGAGCTGTATTGTTTTTTGTTTAAGTACTCAGCCGCAGCAATAAAGTCATCAAATACATTTTGTTTCTTAAGCTGTGTACCATTTACATGCCATTCTTTACCGTATTCGCCACCACCACGAATATTAGCAACAGCATATACACCACCGTGCTCAAGCCATGCCGCAATTGTAGGGCTGTAGCTTGGTGTTAGGCTTACGTTAAAGCCACCATAACCATATAAAATAGTCGGATTTTTACCGTTAAGTTCGGTGCCTTTTTTGTACGAAATAATCATCGGAACTTTGGTGCCATCTTTTGATGTATAGAACACTTGTTCAGAGATATATTCTTCGCTATTAAATTTAGCGCCCGACTTGCGGTACACATCAGACTTACCTGATTCAACATCAAACGAATAGGTATTGCCTGGTGTAGTGTAATTAGTAAATGAGTAATACAGCGTTTGTGCATCGTGCTTACCGCTAAAGCCATATGCAGTACCCACACCTGGCAGGCTGATGTCACGCACCAATTTGCCTGATTTATCGTATTGTTTTACTTGTGAAATCGCATCAACCATATACTTAGCAAAGAAGTAGTCACCACCTTTTGAAAGGCTAAGCACATTGTCAGTTTCTGGGATTAAATCTTGCCAATTTTCAGGGCTTGGATCAGCTGCATCAACAGTCACTACACGTTTATTTGGCGCGTTTAAGTTAGTCACTAAATACAGTTTCGAGCCGTCATTATCAATAATTGAGGTATCTGAGTCAGTGTTATCTAAAATAGTCACTAGCTCGCTGTCAGGCTTAGTTAAATCTTTGATAAACAGTTTATTACCTGAAGTTGAAGTACTTGCAGCAATTATTAAATAACGATTATCACGGGTTACATCAGCACCAATATAACGATGTTTCTGAGCCTCTGTGCCACCATAAACTAATTGGTCATCTGCTTGTGCCGTGCCTAACTTATGGTAGTAAACTTTATGTTGATCTGTTTTTGCAGACAGCTCACTACCCTTTGGCTTATCGTAGCTCGAATAATAGAATCCTTCGTTGCCAAGCCAAGAGATACCGCTGAATTTTACATCGACTAATGCTTCTTCAATTGGTTGTTTAGTCGCTGTATCAATAATGATAATTTTACGCCAGTCACTGCCGCCTTCAGAGATTTGATAGGCCGCTAGCGTGCCGTCCTCTGTGAATGTTAAGCCCGACATTGAGGTTGTGCCGTCGCTACTGAAAGTATTTGGATCTAAGAACACCTCAGCTTCTGAGTCACCTTTTTTACGATAAACTACATACTGATTTTGCAGACCATCGTTTTTATAAAAGTAGGTGTACTCACCCTCTTTAAATGGCGCTGTGACTTTTTCATAGTTCATCAACTTTTCAAGCGTAGTTTTTAGCTCATCGCGATACGGAATATTTTTTAGATAAGAAAAGGTAACGTCATTTTCGGCTTTAACCCACTGGGCTGTTTCGTCGCTCATATCGTCTTCTAACCAACGGTATGGATCGGCTACTTTCTCACCGAAGTATTCATCAACAACATTGCCTTTTTTAGTTTCTGGATAATTCACAGCAGCTTTAACCTCTGCAGTTTTCACTGTTTGTTCTGTTTTTGTTGGGGTAGATTCACCGCAGCCCGCCAATGCAACAACAATTGCACATGCTAGTGTTTTCTTGATCATAATTAATTTACTTTTAGTTATTGTTAATAAAATGAAAGTAAAATTAAAGCATTAGAATGTCTAGTAATTTGCGGTTAAACACAGGAACTGCTGTAAACCAATGTAAAAACAAAAAAGCCACGTAGTAACGTGGCTCTTCAAAGCATGTATTTGCTCAGCGATTATACTTTTGTTAACCAGCCATGAGTATCTGCTGATTTACCCCATTGAATATCATTCAATGCTTGGCGTAATTTAGCAACTTTCTCACCTGGTTCACCTGACCCCACTTTAAACTCTTGGTCGTTATGAATAAGTGTGCCAACCGAGGTAAGTACCGCAGCGGTACCTGATAACGCAGCTTCAGTACCTGGTTTAGCGGCTCTTTCTAGTAACTCAGACACAGTAAAGTTACGCTCAGATACTGTCATACCTAAGTCTTTAGCAATCGTTAAAATACTATTACGCGTCACACCGTGTAAGAATGTGCTATCAAGTGCTTTTGTGATGATCTCATCACCATCAATTAGAATGAAGTTTGCAGCACCAGTTTCTTGTACATCACCACCAGGGCAGAATAAAATTTGGTCTGCTTGATGCTCTGAGCGAGCTTCTAAGATTGGGCCTAATGCACTTGCATAGTTACCACCACTTTTAACCATACCCATGTGTGGTGCACAGCGCATGCCGTCTTCTTCAAGTAATACACGTAATGCTGTAGCACCGCCTGAGAAATAATCACCTACTGGCGAAAGCAATACATAAAGCAAGGAACTCATTGACGGTGCAGCCGCTTTACCGATTGCCGCTTCTGTACCAATGTGAGTTGGGCGAATATACATTGAACCCGGCGGTGTTGGTGTTTCGTCTGCGTACTCTTTTACAATGTCTTTGATCATTTTCTCAAGCATGCTTTCGTCAAAGTCAGGTAAGTTTAGTAACTTAGAGCTTTGTTTCATACGAGCAATGTTAGCATCCATACGAAAGATATAGACCGAGCCATCTTCGTGACGAAATGCTTTTAATCCTTCAAAACAGGTGCTTGAGTAATGTAATACGTGAGCACCCGCATGTAATTCGATTTTATCAGATGGGACCAGCGCGCTTTCACTCCATGAGTTATCAGCAAAACGTGCTTGGATCATTTGTGGCATAAATACAGTACCAAATGCGGCCATTGTTGTTCTCTCTTGTTTGGACTACTTTTACCCCATTGTATGCTAATCCATCCCCGTTTAACCATAGCAAACTAGTGCCTTTTATCGATTAAAGTGATAATAACCCGACCATTTGGTACAAAAAATGCGCAACCCAAGTTGCGCATTGTTTACTGAGAATCATTCGCTAACAAATGACTATAAATTATCTGTAGTTCATTTTTGCTGTGAGGCGATTAAAAAAGCCCGGGAAAAAACGCTTGATAGTCGGTGCTAAACCACTTATTCCTTCACCAATAACAACTTCATCTTTCTCGGCTTCAATGGCTTTAATCATTTTTGCAGCCGCTTTTGCCACATCCATACCGTTTTCAATTGATTCCTCTGGCTTATTTTGCGGTTTACCTTGGCCATCTAACGAATTATGCGCAATGGCTGTTTTAATTGAACCCGGGCAAATAGTCAGGCAATTCACATTTTTGTCGGCTAGTTCTGCTCTTAAGCAATCCATAAAGCCGACAACCGCATACTTAGAACCCGAATACCCAGTTCTGAACTTTGAACCGACTTTACCCGCTACACTGCTAATTGATACCACCATGCCCATACCTTGCTTCACCATCTGTGGTACGACCGCCTTAGTTAAAGCAATTAAACCAAAGTAATTTACTTCCATCAGTTGGCGATAAACAGTAAATTCATTTTCTAAAAATAGACTACGCTGCGACACCCCACCGTTATTAATAAGCACATCAATGCGGCCAATTCGCTCAATCACTGCTGGCATATCTTCAAGTAAGGCTTCGGGCTTTGCCAAATCAAGAGCGACCACATGATGATTACCGCCGAGTCTTGTATTAAGAGCGTTGAGTTTTTCCTCATTACGGGCAGACAGTACTAGCGTTGCCCCTTTTGCCGCCAATTGCTCACAAAGTGCCTCACCAATTCCAGAAGATGCCCCAGTAACCCAAACTGTTTTACCATTTAATTGCATGTGTGTTCCTTATTATTGTTGTTATGCTTTGTTAGGCCCTGCATTTTGTTCGATATGATCAGCAATATCTTTATAAAAACCAAGCATAATCAAGAACTCTGCTAATACAAATAACGGGCCTATGACCAAACCAATTAAATCATCAACAAAGGCTGGCTTTTTACCTTCAAAATAGTGACCAATAAACTGAAACACCCAACCAACAACGAAACTGCCAATGCTCACAGCTAGCCATAACTCTGTTGAAAGCGACACCACAGGCTCAGCAGCAATGCTTAACAAACTTAAGCATACAGCCATAATTAACCCCATAGATAAGCTAAGCATTAAGTAATAAAGACAGGTGAGTGCAATTACCACGGTTGCTAAAGAGATAACGGCAGGCTCTGAGATAAGCGTGACGCGTTGTAATAAACAAATAATTGCAAACACAATTAATGGAATGCCAATAAAGTGAGTGTAAATATTGCGTTTAGAACGGTGATAAAGGGCGTAATTTGTCAGTTGTTGTTTTAATGTTTTCATTGTTTTTCCTGCCAAAACTGTGTTCAAAATTCAGATTAGCAGAAAATTTACCATCAAGAATGTCAACTAGCCGACATTTAAAGTAGCTAGCTTAAACTCACACATTAAACCAGCGCATCAATAACTTTGCCTTTTTCAGCTTCTGGTCGCATATCCATGCGTTCGCGACCTTTTTGATACTCTTCATCGAGCATCGTTTGCAGCTCATTCATTTTTTCTTGCAGTGCTTTAGTATCGGCACCTTGTTGTTGCATTTGTTCAGCAAGCTTCTCTATTTGCGCTTTTATTTCATCAATTTTCTCTTTATCAACCCCGAGTCGCTGATAAACCAAAGCTTCTTGTGCCTGCGCTAAAAAAGAGCTGGACTCAGACTGCTTTTGTAAAAGTTGTTGTGCTGAAGATGCAGGCTTATGCATGGCTTTCACACCCTCAGTGCGAGCCGTTTGCGACAGCTTAGCAACAGCCGAAGCGTGATAAGGGTTATATTGATTATGAAATGTAATTGCCACAAGTGTCTTCCATTTAAGCTTGATTACAACCTTGTAGCAATTTTAGTTCCAAGCTAGCTTTGAGATTGCAATTTATCTATATCAATAATTTCAATCGTTTGATATTTAAGATTAATAATTGAATCAGCTTGCAGGGATTGTAATATTTGGTTAATGGTTTGCCGTGTTAAATAGGTCATATCGGCAAGTTGTTGCTGGGTAAGCGGCAAACAGCTTTGGAGTGACGATTGATAAAGCATGCACAACCGCTTACTTACCTTTTGCTTTGCTGTAAGGAGTGCGTGATCTTCTAATGAGTCAAACAGGTTTCGCACTTTATTGGTAAGCAGAAGCCCAAAATCATGCCAATATGCAGGGCTTTCTTGTAATAACTGGCTTAATGCCCGCTCAGGTACGTGTAAAAGTCGTACCGCAGTTTGAGCATACACATCGTGGGTGCGCTTACCACCATCAAACAGAGCAACTTCACCAAACCACATAGCACTGGTTACAAAACTGAGCACGGCTTCTTTGCCTTGGCTATTAACCCCAGAAACTCTAAGCACGCCATTAATAACACAATACAGACCGGTATTTTCATCACCACGCAAAAACAATGCATCACCCGCATTTAAGGTGATTAATTTAGCATTTTTTACTAGCTTGTCCCTAAATAATTGTGTGCGATTTTTAAACCATTTGTCTTGGTTAATTACCGAAAGGTCTTGTTCATTCAAGTGTTTATCCTTTACATTGGTGTAGTGTGCATATATCCAAGCCACCTCAAAATGCAGAATTCAGCGTTTCACAGGTTGTTTGGATATCTAAATAATAAAAGGATACGGGATGTTAAACAAACTACTTTCGACCAGCCTACTTCTCAGTGCTATTTCTACCCCTGCATTTGCTAGTGATATTAATACTGAACTTAAATCTGCCAATAAAAGCGTCAGCGAAAAAGTCATTAAATGGCGCCGTCATTTACACCAATACCCAGAGCTTAGTAACCGTGAGTTTGAAACAGCAAAATATGTGGCTAAGCATTTACGTTCGTTCGGCCTTGAGGTTCAAACAGGTGTGGCTCATACCGGTGTGGTTGCCAAACTTAAAGGGGGCAAAAAAGGTCCGCTTATTGCGCTACGTGCAGATATGGATGCACTACCTGTAAAAGAGCAAGTAGACTTACCTTTCGCGTCAACTCAAACAACAGAGTACAAAGGCAATACCGTTGGCGTAATGCATGCCTGTGGTCATGATAACCATGTGGCTATTTTAATGGCAGCAGCTGAGTCTTTAGTAAAAATTAAAGACCAACTAGCAGGTGATATTCTGTTTGTCTTTCAACCTGCTGAAGAAGGTGCACCAGATGGCGAAGAAGGCGGTGCAGAGCTGATGCTTAAAGAAGGCTTATTTAAAGAAAAGCCAGAAGCCGTATTTGGTTTACACGTAACCAGCTCACTTAATACCGGACAAATTGGTTTTCGTGAAGGGCCGCTAATGGCCAGCGCCGACAAATTTACAATAACTGTAAAAGGTCGCCAAACTCACGGCTCACGCCCTTGGAATGGGGTTGACCCAATTGTGGCGTCATCACAAATTATCATGGCAACACAAACCATTGCCTCACGCCAAGTTGATGTAACCAAAGCGCCTTCTGTGGTTTCATTTGGTGCCATTAATGGCGGTGTGCGTAACAACATCATCCCTAATGAAGTTGAAATGGTGGGCACAATTCGTACCTTTGACCAAGAAATGCGTGCTGACATTAAAAAACGTTTAGCTAAAACCGCTGAGATGGTAGCTGAATCAGGGGGCGCAGAAGCACATGTTCACATTGACCATGGTTACCCAGTAACAGTGAACGATGTTGAATTAACCAAGAAAATGACACCAACTCTTGCTGGTGTGGTTGGCAAAGAAAACCTGATCACAACGCCACTTATCACAGGTGCCGAAGACTTTAGTTACTACGCCTTAGAAACACCAGGCATGTTCTTTTTCTTAGGTGTCACACCAAAAGGTCAAGATGCAGTTACAGCACCTAGTAACCATTCACCACACTTTTTTGCAGACGAAAAAGCTTTACAGCTTGGCGTAAATGCAATGACGCAATTAGTGGTTGATTACCTAAAATAATAAAAATTTTCTTACCGGCGGGTGACATCACTACCCGCCCTATTTTCTTAGCTGTTCAGCATCAATAAAGTTCATTTTGCTAGGGTTAGATTACTATAAACAGGTAAGGAAACCCCATGACATCAGAGTACTTTCATTTTTTAAGCATTATCGGTGTAGCGTTTTTTGCTATTTCGGGCACCTTGCTGGGCCATGAAAAAAGTGTCGGTGGTTTTGGTGTGGTGGTCGTTGCCACAGTCACAGCTCTGGGTGGTGGCACACTTCGAGACATATTGCTCAACAAACCAGTATTTTGGATAGCTCAGCCTGATTATTTGTACGCAACTTATATAGCCATATTCGCCTCTATTTTATCTATTCGTCACTTACCCGATTTAAGTAACACCACCATGCTATTAATGGATGCCGTAGGGATGGCTATTTTCAACATTATTGGTATCGAAAAGGCATTGATTGGCGGCGCAGATATGGTTGTAGCCATCACCATGGGTATGACCACGGGTATTTTTGGCGGCCTGATGCGTGACGTGATCTGCCGAGAAGTGCCTTTAGTAATGGGCGAAGAACTTTATTCAACCGCTTGCTTATCTGGCGGGTTAACTTACGCGGCTTTATTCACCCTTGAGGTGAGTTATATTTGGTGCATTATTGGCGCATTTGCTGTGACGGTATGTTTAAGATTAGGCGCCATACACTTTGGCTGGCAACCTAACCTGTTTCGTAAAAGCAGCTTTAAACGCTCTTAGCAAGTCATATAAATACAGCCATCGAGTGGCATGTCAGCGGGGTACTGGGTTTGTATAAAACCCAGTTTTTCATAGGCTGTTTTAGCAAGGGTATTGTGGCTATACACAAACAACGACAAACTATCGCAGTTAAATTGCTGTTTCCCCTGCTCTCCTAGTAAATTTATCAACACTTTTGCAAGACCTTTACCACGTTCACTTGGCGCGATAACTAGCCGCCCTAAATGGCAACGACCTTCACGTAAATAGTATTGACCAAACCCTAACATCTGGCCCTCGTCATTAATCAACGTGTAGGAATTCAGCGCATCTAGGTTTAAATCATTCTTAAAGCTTTGCGTATCAAATGGGTAATTAAAAAATGGCCCAGACCAAATACGCAGTTCAGCCTCTGAGTTAAACCAACCCATTAACTCGTTGAGTTGATCACTCGTTACTTTAACTAGCTCCATGTTTTAACCTATCGTATAAACCTGATGCACGAGTAACAGATTTATTCATTGCCATAAGCAATACATTTTTATCGGCCACCAGCTCAAATGTGGTTTTCGCGCGGGTGATCCCCGTGTAAACCAATTGCCTGTTAATGCCCTGATTAGCCTGTTTTATTGGTGGTAAAATCATTGCGGTATAAGCAAATTCAGAACCTTGCGACTTATGAATTGTCATGGCATACACTTTGTCGTGAGCAGGTAAACGCGCGGGTGAAAAGGCACGAATATTTTCTTGCTCATCAACAAACATGGCTTTTAACTGACCTTGCTCATCGTGCATTAAAATACCTATGTCGCCATTAAACAGTTTTAGCTGGTAGTCGTTTTGGCTGATCATAATTGGCATACCCACGTAATGCCTTTGATATGGCGAGATTAAACCTTGTTGAGCCAGTGCTTTTTCAATACGCTGATTAAGGCTATTTACACCGTAATCACCCTCTCTGACGGCAGCCAGTAACTGATAATGCGCAAATGCTTTATGCACACTGGCAACACTTGCCCCTTGCTGGATAAGCTGCAAATAATCGTGATATTGCAACGCCGCTTGTTGCACAAATTGCTCAATCGGTTTATTAATTTCGCTGTAATTAAGTTTAAGGTCTTTAAAGCCACCTTGATTAATCGTTTGCTCAACGTAACCCAGTAAGCCACTGTTATTGGTATTTACAGCTTGAGCTAATTGACCAATGCCGCTGCTGCCATCAAAACGATAACTTTGCTGTAAAAACGCAATACAATCGTTAAGTACAAAATGACTGCTCGCCGCGGGTATTTCGCTCTGATTATTAAAACAAACACGATTAAGCTGCGCTGCTCTTTCACTGCAGTAATCAGGCATTTTGCCAAGCTCTAGCCCTTGGCATAGGTCGCTAAGAATACTGCCCGTATCAACCGAGGCTAATTGGTCTTTATCACCCAGTAAAATAAGTCTTGCATGGCTTGGAAGTGCCTCGATTAGTTTTGCCATAAGCGATAAATCTACCATCGATGCCTCATCAATGATCAGTACATCTAAATGCAGCGGATTACGCTTGTTATGGCGAAACTTATTGGTATGCGGAATAACCCCCAGTAAACGGTGAATCGTTTGCGCGCTGTCAGGAATAAGTGGCGCGATATTATCAGGGATCATACTGAGCTTTTGCTTTGCCCCTAAAATCGACTCAGTTAAACGCGCTGCCGCTTTACCTGTCGGTGCAACCAGCTTAATTGTTAGCGGCGCACTGGCATACAAAGATTGTAATATGGCCAATAGCTTAGTTACAGTGGTGGTTTTACCTGTACCCGGGCCGCCAGTGATCACACTAAAGCCTTTTGTTGCAGCAATCGCACAGGCTACTTTTTGCCAGTTTAATGTTTTAATAGGATCGCTTGGGTTGGTTGTATGTTCACTGCTAGGAAAATACACCTCAAGTAATGACGTTAATTCGGCTTCATCAAGTGTGAGTTCTTTCGTTGCTAAATGATGTAAACGCGAAGCCAGTGTGGTTTCGTACTCTGCCAATCGGGCAAAATAAAGTTTATTCGCAAACAATAGCAGTGGTTTGTCGTCCCCGACACACTCAGCATTCATTAGTTTATCAACGGCTTCAGCAAGGCCAAATTCCATATCAAACGGGGTTAAAACATCAGGGGCTGCAATGCTGGCATCAGCTAAACTTTGTTCTCTTATTTCAAACGGGTTTTGCCAGTTTATAGTCACGAGCTCTAAACAGCTGTGCTGACTTTGCTGCGCGGCCGCAAGCAATAAAATCAGGTAAAAAACCTCACTGTGCGCTGCTTCGTTACTCTCTATCAGTGTTTGTGAACCGGCTACTGTTTCTGTGCCAGTCAATAGCTCTGCAAGTTTCACATCAACTAAGCGAATACGTTTTGCCTCCAGCAAATAACTCAGTAAAGGCTGTGTTTTAAGTTCTGTAGCAGGCAACACTGAATCGCTTTGGGCATGTTGTTCTGGTTGCTTATTCATTGGCTCGTTTGGCTCATGGTCATCAAAGCCGAATGTCATTTGACTCATAGCATGGCTCCTTGTGCGAATAAGCTATCAAGCTCAGTTATTTGCTGTTTTGTTAGCTGATTGAAATACACCCCTTGCCCTTCGCTCATACCACGTAAGAAGGTGTAGTAAACACCGCCTAAATGCATATCGCTATCGTAATCTTGAATACGTTGTTTTAATAAACGGTGCAATGCCACGGTATATATCAAATACTGCAAATGATACTGGTGACTGGTCATGGCTTGCTCTAGTTGCTCATGTTGGTAGTCAGTCGCACTATTGCCTAAAAAGTTCGATTTATAATCAAGAATATAATACTTACCCTGCCAGCAAAATATTAAATCGATAAAGCCTTTTAGTAGGCCTTGCACCTCACTAAAATCAAGCTGACCAGGTAAGTTAAAATGTTTTACTAACACTTGGTTAAGCTTATCACTTGAGAGTGATAACAGCGGTAAGTTAAATTCCATTTCGACCAAACAGGTATCAGGTTCAAGTACAGATAAACTAAGCCCTTTATCATTTAATGGGCAATTCAGTGCAGCAAGGATCCACTGCTCGGTCATTTCCTGCCAGCTATCGTCAATATGGTATTTTTCGAATAACGTTTTGATCACTTTATCAAGTGCGTGGTCGTCTTGCTCAGTGGCTGGACGCTTTAACGCATAAGGGTCAGTAAAGTCTAATTGCTCAAAGATTTCATGCAAACAACTACCCGGCTTTGCGCCTTTAGGGAAGCTGTAAGGTGTTAAAGCATTGGCATTTTGGGCTAAAAACTCATCTTTTTCGTGATCTTCATCACTGCGACCAAGCTCAATATGATCAGTATGCTTTTTCAGCGTTAAGCTACTAAAGCTGGTTGAGCGCCAATCACGCTGAATGTCTGCTTTTACAGTATTAACTTGATAGGCTTGTTCACTGTCTGCACCAGCAAATGTTAACTTTTCAAGCTCATCCGCTTCGCTAAACGCCTCATAGTGCATGTGCGCAGAGCCATCACAAAATTGTTGTAACAACGCGCGCCATTCATCGCCCGATTTGATCTCTAACCCTGCAAATAATACGTGGCCGATACTGGTACTTTGAATACCTGGGCGAGCACTGCGACCTTGGGCAATGTTATACATACCCACTGAACAAAAATGCACGGCACGAGTCAATGCCACATAAAGTAAGCGTAAATCTTCAGCCAAGCGCTCTTGCTCGGCTTTTTGCATTGCGTCGTCACCTTTAGCAAGGTCATAAATAAGCTTACCGTCTTTATGATAAAGGGCTTCTTTGCTTTCGCGATAACCACAGGCAAACGGCATGAATACTATCGGGTACTCTAAGCCTTTTGAGGCGTGCATGGTGACAATTTTCACCAAGTTAGCATCGCTTTCTAGGCGTACTTGCACCGCTTCACCATCTTGTTGACTGACTTTTTGCGCAAACCAACGCAGTAATCTGTGGGTGCCCTCAAGCTCAATTTGCTTTTGCTGCAAGATTTCCCCTAAATGACGGAAATCGGTGAGCCAGCGTTCAACGTTGTAGCCTAAGCCTTGCCAACGTGCTGCAAGTTCATTATGGCTTAATAAACGCTCAAGCATCGCCATAGCGCCTTGTTTATGCCAAATATGAGCAAGCTGAGCAAAAAAGTTTAAATGCTCTTGCCATGCGCTTTCGTTTTCGTGAAGCTCATAAATACGGTTGTAGCTTAAGCAAAACAACGGCCCGGCTAGCACACCACGCAGTAACGACTCATCATACTGTCCATGCAATGCAGTTAAAAAGTTCAGTAAGTGATGACTAAGCTCTTGGTTAAACACACTATCACGGGACAAATACACGCTGGCAATGGCAGCTTCTGCCAGTGCTGTTTTCATCAGCTGGGCTTCGTTGCGGTCACGCACTAACACACAGATATCAGCGGCCGTGAGAGGCTTTCCTGCAATGGTTGCATGGCCTGCATTAGCTTGCTTGAGTAGCTCAGTAATTTTTTTCGTATACTGCAAAGCCAATGCCTGTTGAGCCACCCCTTTGCTGGTTGGCTTGTTGTTGGCTTCGGCGTATTCATCAACAAAAACCGAAAATTCAAACGCAATTGGCATTTCACCGTTTATTAAAAACGCTTTGTCTTGCTGTTTTCCTTTGGCATTAACCTTTTGAAATGGGATCGCATCGTTGTAAATAAAGCTATTAGCATTTTTAGCAAATAAACGGTTTACACTATCAACAACCCCTTCACTTGAGCGGTAGTTGGTATCTAGGGTGTATTGCTTATCCTCTGAAACAGCTTGTTTTGCGCCAATATAAGTAAAAATATCTGCACCACGGAAGCCATAAATAGCCTGTTTTGGATCACCTATCATGGCAAGCGTGGTGTTTTTAATGCCATAAATGCGGCTAAAAATACCATATTGAACTGGGTCAGTATCTTGGAATTCGTCAATCATGGCAACTGGAAACAAGGCGGCAATTTTTTCACTTAACGCTTGGCCTTGCTCACTTAAAAGCGCTTGATGCAAGTTACTTAATAAGTCATCAGGGGTGATCACGCCTTGTTCTTGCTTGCGTTTAACTAATGCATTTGCGACCCATTTAGCTGCGTATTGCACTATCGCAATATTCAAGCCGTTATTGATAAGGCTACTCAGTTCAGCCATTTCATCAAAACGAGCCAGCATTTCATGACTAAGCAAGCTGCCGTTTTTCTTATAATTTGCAGGATCGCTTAAATTTTCTGTGCCCCATACTTCAAACGAGTATTTACTGGTACCAAATACAAAAAATAGCTCATCATTGTTTATATACTCTTCAAGCGCTGCAAGGCTGTTTTTTCGACCTGGGGTTTTTGAACCACTTAAATCAGACGCTTTTACGGCATTAATAAATTCACTCTCACGGCACGCCTTTTTAAATGTTGGTACTTTTGCCACAAAGTTGTCGCGCGCTTGCCATATTTCATCAAGGTCGTACTCAGGGGTAATCGTTGCCCCTTGTTTATTGAGTAAGCTCACCACCTGTGAGTACAGTGACGCTGGCACAGGGAAAATATCGGTAATTGCTTGGGTGCGCTCTTTTGATTGTGGGTAAACAAAGGCACGCCAAAAGTCATTAAGGGTTTCTTGAATAAGCTCTCGCTCATCTAAAATAAACTCTAAGTTAAACGCCACGCCGGATTCAAAGGCATGTTGTTTCAGCATTCGCTGACAAAAACCATGAATGGTGAATATAGCGGCTTCATCCATCGACTTTGCCGCAGCGTCTAATAAATCAAATGCGGCGTGTTTGTCAGTTACCTCGTCAATTACTTGCTCAATCAGCTCATCATCGGGCTTTTTACCAAGCAGTGCATCTCTGGCATTGATTATACGCGCCCTTACACGGTCTTTAATTTCTTGAGTTGCGGCCTCTGTGAAGGTCACCACCAGTATTTGCTCAACACTCAGCGGCGTATTTAATTGTTCATCTTCACCGGTCGCTTTTTGTAAGCCCAACAAATACCGTAAATACAAACCTGTGATGGTGTAGGTTTTACCTGTACCGGCACTGGCTTCAATAAGGCTTTGCCCACACAGCGCCATACTCATTGGATTAAGCGTTTGCATGATCTGCCTCCTGTGCTAATTCAACAATTGGCGATAACAGCAGCTCGCTCCATTTTATAAACTCTTCTTCACAGTCTTTAAGGCTCTTTATGGTTAAACGAATATACGGGTTTTCACCTTCACCTATGCCTATGTATTGCGGTGCGAACTTATTGTTTGCTTTAACCATATCTTTGTCTGTTTTTATGTACTCGTAACCACTGACCGGGAAAAACGCCACAGGGCGAGTTAAAAGCGTTTCATAAAGCGAAAACCAATCGTTTAAATAGCTGCGGGCATCGTCTTCTGACAAGGGTGAAAAACTAATTTGCTTGTCTAAACCAAGAATAAGGGTTTCAACCGGCTGCCCCATTATTTGCGCCGCTAAATGATGCACAAAGCCGCGAATAACATCTTTTGCTTTAATACTGGCGGTGCGATAAAACACCTGTTTTTGACCATAAATATGATTTAACCAACCTTCTAAAGTGGTGTTGGCTATTTTAATATTTACTTCAACGGGTAATGCTTCATCACCTTGAATATGCGCTTTCACTTGCCCAGCAAGCGCATCAACTCGGTGCTGCATACTTTCAAACACAAGGTCGCCAACATGGGCTTGAGGTAATTCACCGCGCTGCATTATTTGCGCTTTGTTAAGCGGTTGCTCTTGAATGCTAGCTTCGAGAATTTCGTCAAGGTAAAAGTAACGACGTAATGCGTCTAAACTAAATGGCTCTTCATCTTTAGCGATATCGTTAAATTGCGGTAAGCGTAAACCCAAACTTTGCTGATAAAAGCTCTCGTGCGGCTGGCAAATACTGCGAATAAACTGAGTTAACTCAACACTGCTTTCTGGCTGAACACTAAGAGCTTGCTGTGGCTCAGGGTTAACAGCTTGAGTTGGCATCCACACAGGGTTATAGCTGTGTAATTGTGTGGCTAACGGTTTGTTTGCTTTTTGCTCGTCATCAATTTTCTCTGTTAGATAATAAGCCGAGTTAAATGGCTGTAAGTGCTGATAATTAATTAGCGCCTCTGGTAGCTTTAAGTGAGTGTCTTGATCAGCAAACTCAAAGCTACGGGCTATGTATTCCAAAAGCTCGCTCACTAAGGTTGAGGGCATTCTTGGTTGGTTATCAAAGCAAGAACGGCCAATATAACTGATGTATAGATTCTCACGGGCACTTAAAATCGCTTCTAAAAACAGGTAACGGTCGTCGAGCTTGCGAGAGCGGTCGCCTTTTTGGCGTTTTGAGTATGGAACTAAGTCAAAACCAATTGGCTGAACTGTGCGCGGGTAATCTGCATCATTTAAACCTAGCATGCACACCACTTTAAATGGCACCGCACGCATTGGCATCAGCGTACAAAAGTTAACTTGCCCCACTAAAAAGCGCTGCCCTACGCCTTTTTCTTGAATACCTTGTTTTACAAGGTAACTAACAATGCGCTGCGAAACAGCTTGTTGGTAATCGCCATTGTCATAATGCTTAATCAGTGTATCGAGCACTTTTTGCAGCACTAATAAATCCCAGCTTTGTTCGCCTTCATCGCTGTACACATCGTTTAATAACTCTTTTAGAATTTCTGCCTTTTCGTTAAGCGGTGCATCGGCTTGAAGCTTAGCTTTATAACGGGCCAGTACATCAATAAATTCAATGAGTTTATTTAAGGTATTCAGTGCCATGCCTTCAACTTCATCGGCACTGTAAATCCCCGAGAAAGGCAGTTGTTCATCCCGTTGTGCAACGCCAAGTAACAAACGGTTGAGGCCATGTTGCCAAGTGTTTAAATCTATTGCTGGTAAGCCAAAACTGTCTTTGTGTGCGGCATCTAAGCCCCATTTAACGCCAACGCGTTCAAGCCAAAAACCAATTTGCTCATATTCATGAGGTTCGAGGTTAAACTTTTCGGCAATTTGTGTAACTTGCAGTAAATCAAGAATGTCAGACACACCAAAGCGTGAGTATGGTAAATCAGCTAAACTGGCAAACGAGCTAAGTACGGGTTTTTCTTGTTCTATGGCTAAATCGGCTAACGCATAAGGAATAAAACGTCGCCCTTCGGCACCACCAAACACCGCCTCAATATACGGGCTGTATGTGCCAACATCCGGCATCATTACAATAATATCTTTTGGTGTTAGCGCTTTATTTTCATTGAATAGATTGAGCAAGTAATCATGTAGTCGTTCGACTTCACGTAGTGGCGTGTGACAATCGCTCAGCACAATACTGGTATCGTCTGCCTGAATCGGCAATTTGCCTTCGTCATTAATAAACCATTCTTTATCAGGCGTTAATGACTCCCCCTTGAAGGCTAATTGGTAAATTTCAGACTGAATTTGCGATAACAAGCTTTGATCAAACTCGTTATCGAATCCGTCAAGCCACTGCGCGTCTAATTGTAGTAACTGCTCAAAATAGTCTCGTCCTAATTTACCCCACGACGAGAGTAACGGGTTACCAATAAAAAAATACTCGTGATCAGGGTTTTTAGCGCTGTCTTCAAGCGCTTGTAACTGCGGGCGTTTGGCATATTTAGCAGCAATCTTGGCTGCTGTTTTCTCATCGAGTGTGTCGCCCCAGTAATGTTCACTGGGGTTAAAGAAAAACAAAAATACCTGCGTTTTTTTCGCAATGGCCTGAAACACTTCAAGCTGGCTGCTCGCAATTGCAGAAATACCAAATAAACTAATGCGCTCAGGTAATAGGCTTGCGTCCATTTTTTCAAGGGCTGCAAGGAGTTTGTCTTGCATATTGGCGCGGTGATATTGGCTTTGCCCAAGTTCTTTACTATGCGCCACCAGCTTACGCCAGAGATCTGCCTGCCATGGCGCAATGCCCACATCAACATCATCAAGTTCATCGATGCCCTGCTCCCAAGTGGCAATCCAATTGGGGCGATACATTAAATATTGGTCATAAACGTCGGCAATTTTCTCGCACAAGGCAAAGGTTTTTTGCCCTTCACTGTCACCATCTAAATAGGTTTTAAGTGGTAAGTACAGCGGCTCATCAATGCAGTTTGGTAAAATCGCAAACAGCTTCCAAGCAAGGTTAGCTTTGTTATACGGTGATTCACTGGGTACATCAGGCAGCAATTGTTGGTAAAGCTGCCATATAAAACTTGAAGGCAGCGGAAAATCAACCTGAGCGGCAATCCCTAAGTGTTCACTTAAACCTATTTTTAGCCACTGCGACATACCCGGTGACTGCACAAGCACAATTTCTTTTTTAAAGAGACTCGTTAATGGATTAACTTTAATAACTTTATGAAAAAGCTCTTGCAGTGCTTCCATGCGATTTGATTGAATTATATTCAGCACTCTACACTGTCCTTGCTTGAAACTAACTAATTGACACAGTGTAAGATATTTTAATTAGATGGGATAGAGAGAAATACCCGCAAACAAGGCTTATTCCATGTTTACGGGTATGAGCTGCGGGCATGTGTTAAATATATGCGCAGCTGGCAATATTTACTGGTATGGGCTTATCGTCGATAACGCGAACTCGGTGTGCATGATCTCATCACCCTTAATACCTTTAAGCGCAATACGAATGGTAGGATCTGCTTTTTGCCAATCGATTGTTAAGTCGCCGTAGTTAACTTCATGAGTGTAATCACCCACACGGTGTTTATTAGGACTAACATCTTTCCACTTTTCTGTAAGCCCTGAGCTGGTCATTTCATATAACGGGTAATCTAGGTTTTGTTGATATTTAGACAGCTCACCCCAGTGAGTATCACCACTGACAATAATCACACCATTTACTTTATGTTTTTTAATAAGCGCAAATAAACGCTCACGATCAGCCGGATAATTTGCCCATGACTCCCAGCCTGTAAAATCAGCCAATAACTGTAAGCTTGAGGCAATGATTTTTATCTTTTCATCTGACTTAAGCTCTTGTTCGAGCCATTGCCATTGGCTTTCGCCAAGCATAGAGGCGTTTTTATCGGTTGTTGGACTATAAGGCCCTTGTTTTGCCGGTTTACGCTCAAGTTGATAGGTCATCGCTGATACATGATTTAACGGCGCACGATTAAAACGCAGATCAGGCATGATTACTTTTACTGTTTGCTCGCCTTCACCGTACGTGTACGAAGTGTAAATACCATCTTCACGAGTTCTGCGAGCAGAACCTGCTGGCTCTTGCCAAAAGTCGAGCATGATTTTTCGTGATTGCTGTTTTTTTGGGTATTCGCTGCCAGCGTCATTTTCGCCATAATCGTGGTCATCCCACATGGCAATGATTGGCGTATTCGCACGTAATGTTTTAAAGCCCGGCTTTTGCCCTAAACGTTGATATTTATCGGCAAGTACCGACATATCTTCGGTATCTCCATAAATGTTATCGCCAAGGAACATAAATAAATCGGCTTGCTCTTTGTTGATGGCATCAAAAATTGGAATAGCCTTGTCTTGATGACCACATGAGCCAAACAGAATTTTACTTGGCGCAGCAATCGCACTCGCACAACTAACCAGCATTAACCCAGATAAGGCGCTTTTAAATAAACGAAGAGTGAAACTCATTTTAAAATCTCCTTAATCGGCGCTGCCATCTTCGGGTTAACTTGCTGACTGTTGACGCCTAAAATATTCAGCACAGTTGCCGCTACTTGCGATTGTTTAAGCTCATTGCTTGGCTTAATTAAGCCTGTTGCTTTTATATCTGGGCCAATGGCTGCTAACCAAATATGCTCAGAGCCAACAATGCCGTTTGGAAAACGCTGCTTTCCTTGCTCTGAACGAGCTAAAGCACGCTTAGAACTATGATGTTGCCAATCATCAGCATGACTGCCACGGCCATGATCGGTCGTGATGATCAATGTGGTATTGTCTTTATAGCCCGGTGTTTGTTGAATTGTTTGCCAAAGGTCACGGATAAACGCATCACTTTGTTTAGCCGATTTTAAATAGGCATCGTATTTACCGTTATGAGCAAAATCATCGGTTTCACCCAAGCTAATAACAAGCAAACGCGGCTGTTTATTTAATAAATATTGTTTGGCAAATCGGTAGGTAAAGCTGTCGAGGCGCACATTGTGCCAAGGGCTTGGGATCTCGCTTTGCATTTGGTTTAGCAGAGTCACTTCGGCTGAGTTCACTGCATCAAAGGATTCAAAGCCAGCATTAACATAAACCCCACTGCGCTCACGATTTACAATATAAGGAAACACATCCCAGCTACCAAAAAGCGCAGTTTTACCTTTAAACTCTGGCTGAGAATTTAAACTCTCTAAAATGGTTTTATTGGGGTTAGGCACTTTATCGTTGCTATCGATATTCTCATCTACTATGCCAGTTAAAATTTCACTGTAACCTGGGTATGAGAAATACCACGGGTTGCTTACCGACATCAATGAGCCTTGAGTTCTATCGCCAATCAAAACGCCCTGCTTTGCCAGTGTTTCACTAAAAAATGGCATTAACGCCTGAGTTCGCTGTGCTTGGTCATCTCGCCAAAAAAGCGCCTTTAGTTCATCTGTATCTGCAACAAAATCAGTGTTATCGATTAGGTTTTTATCTGCACCAGAGAACACTTCTTGCCAGCGAAGCCCATCAAGAGTAACGAGCACAACATTGTCGGCAGCTTTACTGTTTAAGCTTAATAGTGATGCCGCTACCACCACCGTGGCTAAAATTAATTTTTTCATATTTCACCTGCAAAAAAGCCCATCAACGATGGGCAATTTAAAACGTTAGCTTATTACTTAAAACTGCGCTGTAATTGTTAAAGCTGCGGTACGTGGTGCACCAATAAAGTAGGTTGAACCATTACCTGTGCCACCTGCGAGATATGATTTATCAAACAGGTTATTCACCACAAATGCAAGGTCGATTGATTTAAACACACCTGAATCAAGACTGGTGTTATAACCAATGTTTAAATCAACCAAGGTGTAACCATCAACCTCATTACGCGAACGTGTTTGCTCATCAGTCCATGCACCTAAACGCTCACCTGTGTATTTAGCCGATAAACCAAAGCGGAAATCACCACTGTAGTAGTCTGCCGATACCACAAATAAATCTTGTGCTGAGTCAATCACTTCATCACCCGCTTTAAAGCTGGCTGATGCATCCTCAAGTAGCTCACCATCGCTGTTGTAAGCACTTGGATCGTTCGATTGATACTCAGAGTTATTGTAGGTATACGATGTGTAAAGATTCCATTTGTCAGTCAGCATATAGCTTGCTGAAAGCTCCACACCCGTTGACTCAATACCACCAACGTTGATGTAAGAACCGTTCGTGCCAATGGTGTAATCAATTCCATCTGTATCACTGCCCGGTGCAATAAAGGTAATGCGGTTATCAAACTCAATGCTGTAAGCTGTTGCCGTTAAGCTTAAGCGGTCATCACTGTAACGCACACCTAGGTCGATGTTTTCAGCTGTTTCTGGTTCAATTTCGGTCAGTGTTGATGAATCACGTTCAAGTACACCATCTTTAATTGCCGCAAAGTTTTCGCTGTAGCTGGTGAATAGCTCTGTACTTGCAGATAGCTGATAAAGCACACCACCACTGAAGAGCACATCTGAATCACTGTCGATTTTATCTGAGTATTCATCTTCAAAATGGTTATAACGCTGCAGCTCAACAAGGTACTGTTTAGCACCTAAATTAAGTGTGAAGTCGCCTAAACTGATTGAGTCTTGTACGTACCATTTGAATGTATCTGTTTCGAAGGTGTTCTTGTACTGTGTCCAATACGGCGTATGGTCAAAGTGATGATAGACACGGGCATCAATAACTTCATGCCAGTCACGTGACTCATCACGGTCTGTTTGTTCAAACCAAAAACCGGCTTCAATGTCATGGTTGCCAAGGGTTACTTGGTACTCGCCAGTCATACCTAAGCGGTCTTTTTTATAGTGAGTATGACGATACGACATAACAGGAATAGCATCATCTGGGTAACAGGCTGGGTTTAAGCCAGGGCCTGAAGACCATGGCCATTCTAAACTTGCCGTACAACCAGCAGCAGGTGCAAGTGGATTACCGTCACTATCTGTAAAGCCGTAGCTGCCAGCGTTTTCACCACCAATCGTTGTTGGATTGCCATCGCCATCAACCGGTGACGTTAGATAAGGCGGGATCCAATCGCCACGACCCGAGTTTTTATGGTAATACGGCGACAAGCTTAAGTTTGAAGTGGCACTTAACGCGTAATCAAACTTTACATACGCAAGGGTATTTTCACGCAGTGTACCCCAGCCCTCAGCAAACATTTGATCAAAATGCGGCACGCCAGTCCAATTCCAAGTTAAACGATCCCAATCAGGGTTTTGTTCAAACTCGCTAATGCTAATGCTGTTATAGTTAATTTCGTGAACATCATCATACGAAACACGACCCGTTACAGTTAAGTCACTAAAGTCTGATACAAACTTCGCTTCAATGTGCTGATTGTCTTTACCACCATTGCTGCCATCACCAACCCAGCGGCTGGTATCTGTTTGCGAATAGCTGATATAGGCTTGCGTGTTATCAAACACAGTGCCGGTTTCGTGCTTCACAAAGTAGCGGCTAGCGTTATGATC
Source organism: Pseudoalteromonas shioyasakiensis (assembly GCF_022398475.1). Taxonomy (GTDB): domain Bacteria; phylum Pseudomonadota; class Gammaproteobacteria; order Enterobacterales; family Alteromonadaceae; genus Pseudoalteromonas. The sequence goes on from NZ_JAKEVM010000053.1 coordinate 21,818, forward strand.
GCCCGTTGTATAAGCAAACGTAGTGCTTTGCTCGGTACTCGGTTGTGCACTCACAAAATTGAAAGTGCCGCCTAATGCTTCGAGTGATGCAGAGGCAATATCAGAAGTACCTTGCCCTACTTCAACCGTTGCTAAGTTTTCGCTGTCTAAGTAACGGTTTGCTTTTGCACCGCCACCATAGTTAGAACCACCATTAGGAATACCATCAATCGTCATACCTAATTGCTGTTGATTACCATCAATACTAAAGCCACGCATAGTAATGGTGGTTGACCAATCGTCACCACCAAATGCATCACCTTCGTTGATGCTAATACCCGGTAGGTTATCAATCACGGCTAACACGCTTGATACTGAACTTTGTTGCTCAAGCATGGCAGGTTCAATAACGTTATTTGCATAACTGGTTGGCTTTGCAACAACGGTAATTTCTTCAATTTCGTTATTCGTGTTTGCATTTGCCGATGTTGCTAAAAGCGTTGCGACTACAAGGCTTAGCTTTGTTTTTTTAGTTACTGTGCTCATTGTTTTTCCAAGGTTACGTATTTAAAAGCGGGCACAGTATGCAGAGCGCGTATGACATTTAGGGTCAAAATTTTTGACACAATAATTAAACAATTAATGCATTTTCATGGCAGATTTAAGACTTAACTGTTTAATAAATAAGAAAGTATTAGAAAAAACGCCCAGTTAAATTAACTGAGCGCTTGTTGGTTGGACAATATTATTAGGTTTGCTTAAATCAGTTCAGCCAGCATTTCGTCGCTGTATGGTGTTAACGCTTCACCATTTTTAACTTTACTTATGTAATCTGGGTTCGCAATGAATGGGCGACCAATCGCAATTAAGTCAAATTGGTTGTTATCGATAGCTTGATTAGCTGACTCAAAGCTATAGCTACCTACCCCGACTAAGGTACCTTTGTATGCACCGCGCATATATTCAGACGCCGACTTATCACCTAGGCTTGCAAAGCGCATGCTGTCATCAAAAATACCAACATGTAAGTACGCAAGGTTACGTGTTTCAAGGGCTGGCAATAGATAATCAAATACCGCCTTATCACCGTCACTTTCAGTCATATTAAAATACGCGCCTGGCGATAAACGTAATGCAGTTTTATTTGCACCAATTGCTGCCACTACTGCATCAACGACTTCAAGAGCAAAACGCGACATGTTTTCTGGTGTTTGACCGTATTGGTCTTCACGTTGGTTGGCAGCAAAGTGTAAGAATTGATCAATTAAGTAACCATTCGCACCATGAATTTCAACCCCGTCAAAACCCGCTTCAATAGCGTTTTCCGCCGCTTTTGCGTAGTCAGCAATCAAACCTTGGATGTCTTCGATGGTTGCCGCTTTTGGAGTGACGTAAGTTAACTCGCGCATTCTTGGTACCGAACCTTCAATACCAATTGCTGATGGTGCCAGTACATCACCACCAAAAAAGTGAGGATGAGCAACACGACCAACATGCCAAAGCTGAGCAAACATTTTGCCGCCTTTAGCGTGCACAGCATCGGTCACTTTCTTCCAGCCTTGTATTTGTTCACTAGTAAATAAACCCGGCGTATTTGGATAACCTTGGGCATCTGGGCGGATAATCGTTGCTTCGCTAATAATTAAGCCCGCATCAGCACGGCGTGCATAATAATCAACCATTGCTTGTGTAGGTACGAGGTTATCGTCGCTCATACAGCGCGTAAGTGGTGCCATTAGTACACGGTTTTGCAGCTCTATGCTGTCGTTTAATTTAAACGGAGAAAGTAAATCGGTTGTCATGGTTTTATCCTTATCTTGAACATACATTCAAGATAAGGGCGAAACAGACACACTTCAAGGTTTATTTTGAATAATCGTTCAAGATTACGTAAACTTCGTTTATACCAATTCGCTTAATTAAGTGGTCTATTTTGAGGCAAGAAAACCTCGTTGATATCAAGGCAAAAATTTCGTTATTTAGTTGTTCTAAATCAGAAATTTTTAACGCGGGTAGCGACAGGTTTAATCCCTCAAAATGACTAAGTATTATTGCGGATTGGTATTATATACCGTGAGGAGCTTTAATGAGAACTGCTGAATTTGATACTGAATTTGTACTTCGCCAAGCCATGCATGCTTTTATGCAATATGGCTATGCGAAGACAAGTATGCAAAAGTTAAAAGAAGTAACTCACCTTCACCCGGGTTCTATTTACGCGGCTTATGGCAACAAAAAAGGCTTATTTTTAGCCGCCACCGAGCAATATCAAAAAGATAGAAACCAACAATTTACTGACCTTTTTAATGACCAACAATCAATTTTATCGACCCTCAAACATTACTTAACTGTGATTGTCGATGAATGTATTGAAGGTGAAGTAGCTAAAGTGTGCTTGCTTACAAAGAGTATTTCTGAGGTTGAAGGCAACGACCCACAAATTTGCACTGTACTGCGTGGTAACTTAAACGCTTATGAGCATGCCCTCGCTGAACAACTTCAAAAAGCCCTAGATAACCACGAATTTGTAAGTAGCAAGTCAGCTCAACAGTTGGCGCGCTTTTTAGTCATGGGCATATACGGTATTCGTACCTATGCGCTGACAAATCAAGACCCTAAATCTCTGCAACAACTTGCTGACGATCTATTTGCCGCATTAGTAAATTAATTTAGCTATTAACTTTACTTGTCATATTAATTTATCACCTTATGATTAAGGTGTAGCTGTGTATAACTAAAAGAGTGAGCCTGTCATGAATAATGCAACTGCTAAACGTGTTGAAACTGAATTTGATGCTGTACTCGCCTTAGGCGCTAAGAAACGACTCGCTTATATGTTTGAAACGGTTCAAGAGTTTAAACAAGTGTGGATCCTCAATGATGAACATGGCTGCGTCATGCTCTCAAACGAAGACGACGACTGCGTGCCTGTGTGGCCTAGCCGTGAATTTGCCCAAAGCTGGGCAACCGGTGAATGGCAAGACTGCACGCCAAAAGCCATCCCTGTAAAAGACTGGTTAAGTCGCTGGACACCCGGCCTTGAGCAAGATGACTTACTCATTGCTGTATTCCCAACAGACCAAGACGACGGCACCATTTTATTCCCCGATGAGTTTGACTCACAACTAAGAATGTCAAAAAGACGATTTTAAGTACAAGGGAGCAAAGCGCTCCCTTTTTTATGCGATTTGTTGTAACCGAAGTGCCGAAATATCTTTTATCGGTGGCTTGCCAAAAAAGCGTGTGTACTCGCGGCTAAACTGCGATGGGCTTTCGTAACCCACTTTTAAAGCCGCAGAGCCCACATCAATTCGCTCATTCAGCATTAATTGCCTTGCCGCCTGCAACCGTAAGTTTTTTACGTATTGCAATGGGCTCATCTTTACCACATCACGAAAATGTAACCTAAATGTCGACGGACTCATGTGCGCATCACGGGCTAAATCATCAATTGAAAATTGACTCGTGTAGTTTTCTTTTAACCAACATAAGATCTTGGCTATTTTTTGATGGGCAGAGCCAGACATCACAATTTGCCTTAAATAAGGGCTGTGCGGACTATTTAACAGGCGCAATATAATTTCTTTTTTAATAAGTGGCGCAAGGTTAGCTTTTAATTGAGGCTCTTTGTCGAGTTGAATAAGCCTAAGTAAAGCATCAAGCAGGCCATTGTCAGTATCAACCACCGACATAGCTTGGTGCTTAGGGAACTTGTCTTGCCCAGCAAACTCCATTTCAGCAACAATATGGCTGATTTCATGGGCATCTAAGCGTAAGTAAATGCCGTAAAATGGCAGATCTTTACTAGCTCGCGTTATTTGTGAAGCTACGGGCACATCGACTGAGGTCACCAATGATTGGCCGTCAGTGTAATCATAACTATGTTCACCCAACACAACTCGCTTTGCACCTTGCAAGCTAATACCCAGACCTAACTCATACACGCAGGCCATCGGTAAAGAAACTTCGCTTCGTCTGAACACCAATAACTCAGGAATCGCCGTTTCAAAATTACCGTCTGCGATCGCTATCGCTTAAACCGCTTCTATTAATGCCTGACGCATTTAGATTACCTCTAAGAAATACTCAATTAAGTGTATCACCGTAATTTGAGGTTAGGACCAGTTTAGGTAACAGTTCGTTATTTTAGGCAAAAATTAAATCATTTATGGCAAGCAGAAATCGCCATCATCAACCATAATGTATTTTCAATTTTTCGATTGCATGCTCTTTGCAATCAGCCAAAGCTACAAAACCTCAATACATTCAATATCTAAAATCAAAAGAGAAATTATGAACCATAACAACACGGATTTATTTGTGTTTGTCGCGATCGCTGCTTTGGTCACCGTTCATGACAAGCCCTTGTTAAAACGAGCATGTCAGCACGCATTGAATGATGGCGTTTCAATGCAAGAGTTGTGTGATACTTTACCGCATATCAGTGTGTATTCTGGAGTGCCAAAAGCATTGCTAGCACTAGAGGTTTTAAAGTCCCTTGATGATATTAAAGGTTCACATACGTTGCTTATCAAACGCACAGAGCAGCAACTAAAAACCGCGCTCACATTTGGCCAACTACCTTTTGGTTTAGATCAGCAAAACAACAGGGTATTTGAGCTTGCCTCTTTAGGCGCTTTATTTGCGCTAGACGATGCCAGCAGCTTAGTTAGCGAGCAACTTAAACGCTGTGTATTACTTGGTTATAGCCGTGAACAACTTGAATTATTAGTAATAGAACTTGCCAGAAAGGTCAGTAGCCACATAGCAATGCGCGCTAAATGTAATCTTGAAAAACACTTTGCTAAGGTGGGTTAAGAAAAGCGTATAAGTACTCTATTTTATCCGAGAATTTTGCTTCACATTGAAATTTGTCTAAGTTTTCGGATAGTTTAGAAAACGCCTCTGCTAAGCTTCAACTAAATAAATTATAGAGTATTGAAATCACTTGATTAACCCGCCTTAAGTTATAAAAAATAAAAATACTACTAAGA
>NZ_JAKEVM010000054.1 GCF_022398475.1 Pseudoalteromonas shioyasakiensis
CCGCCGTGAAAGGGCGGTGTCCTAGGCCTCTAGACGATGGGGACACATAATGTGTCACTAGGACAACTGAATAGTTAGACTCGATTCAGACGAGYTCTTAATAACACAACACTTAAAGTAAGTGGCGTCCCCAAGGGGATTCGAACCCCTGTTACCGCCGTGAAAGGGCGGTGTCCTAGGCCTCTAGACGATGGGGACACATAATGTGTCACTAGGACAACTGAATAGTTAGACTCGATTCAGACGAGYTYTTAATAACACAACACTTWWASTAAGTGGCGTCCCCAAGGGGATTCGAACCCCTGTTACCGCCGTGAAAGGGCGGTGTCCTAGGCCTCTAGACGATGGGGACACATAATGTGTCACTAGGACATTAAATGATAGTTTGACTCATATCGGAGTTAAGGTTACTAAAATAACATGTAAGTACTCGAGACCAACATATTTATTCTCTTGGCAATTGCTCACTTACTAAGAGTAAGTGGCGTCCCCAAGGGGATTCGAACCCCTGTTACCGCCGTGAAAGGGCGGTGTCCTAGGCCTCTAGACGATGGGGACGCAGAAAACTGCAACCCTAGGACAAACACTATGCAAATCTGGTGGAGCTATGCGGGATCGAACCGCAGACCTCTTCGCTGCCAGCGAAGCGCTCTCCCAGCTGAGCTATAGCCCCGACTTGCATACACACCGCCAATTAATGTTGGTTGTGTATCGCTGAGTGCGGGGCGCATTCTATGCAGCCCCCCAAATAAAGTCAACAGTTTTTTATCTAAGTTTATTTAAATGATTTAAATTTCAACAAGCTGACTAAATATCAATCCGTTGCGGAGGTATTTTATACAAAGCGCTATCAAATTAGCTATTTTGGGCTAATTGCATTGTTGATTTGTTATCAAAGACTCTCTGCTTTTGAGTTTACTCTCTAAAAAAAGGGTATACATTTATATGCAAAATAAAGTTCGTTATTTAAAGCTTTAAATAAAACGACTTTCCCCTCCCCTGCTTTGTTTTTAATAGTGCTAACTAGAGTGCAATTAACTAATGCAAATTTATCGATATGAAAAAACTGTTTTAAAAATTTACTGTATTCATATCATTTGGAATGATTTACCTAGGTCATAAAGCTATAGATCCAAGTCTAAATATAAGCTTATGAATATAAATTGCATATTTGTTCGCCAAAAAATGCTTAAATGCCATGTCATTGTTTATAAAAGCTGCATCTAACACATTTTTACTCATTCAAGTGTTGACACATTTACAACTCTATCTATAATAGCGCCCCACAACAACGCAGCAATGAGTTGTTTTAGATATGGGTCGTTAGCTCAGTTGGGAGAGCATCGCCCTTACAAGGCGAGGGTCACTGGTTCAAGTCCAGTACGACCCACCATTATTCCCTAATGGTGTTCATATCTAAATTCTTAATGGGTCGTTAGCTCAGTTGGGAGAGCATCGCCCTTACAAGGCGAGGGTCACTGGTTCAAGTCCAGTACGACCCACCATTTACTTTCTCTTTATAAAGAAAGTTTCGGTGGTCCTTCCATTAAGAAAATATGCTGTATGTAATATGGGTCGTTAGCTCAGTTGGGAGAGCATCGCCCTTACAAGGCGAGGGTCACTGGTTCAAGTCCAGTACGACCCACCATTTTAAAATGGTGTTTCATATTACAAAAATCTAAATGGGTCGTTAGCTCAGTTGGGAGAGCATCGCCCTTACAAGGCGAGGGTCACTGGTTCAAGTCCAGTACGACCCACCATTAAACAAACTTTGATGGTGTTTTCATTTAGATTATTCTTCGCGGGTCGTTAGCTCAGTTGGGAGAGCATCGCCCTTACAAGGCGAGGGTCACTGGTTCAAGTCCAGTACGACCCACCATTTAATTAAAATGGTAGCGAAGAAAAAGATTATATGGGTCGTTAGCTCAGTTGGGAGAGCATCGCCCTTACAAGGCGAGGGTCACTGGTTCAAGTCCAGTACGACCCACCATTACTTTTTGAAGCAAAGAGCATCGCAACTCTTTACAACGAAAAGGCTCGGTGGTTAAGTTCAGTAAGACCAACCATTTAATCTAAAACAAATTTATATGTGGGTCGTTAGCTCAGTTGGGAGAGCATCGCCCTTACAAGGCGAGGGTCACTGGTTCAAGTCCAGTACGACCCACCACATATAAAACCTCCTTATTTTATCTCTAGTTTTCAAAAGCATCGCCACTCTTTACAAAACACAGGCTCGATGGTTCAAGTCCAGTACGACCCACCACATATAAAACCTCCTTATTTTATTTCTAGTTTTCAAAAGCATCGCCACTCTTTACAAAACACAGGCTCGATGATTCAAGTCCAATACGACCCACCACATATAAACACTCATTAAATACTTTCTTTAAAGCTTCCTTGTTTTATCTCTAGTTTTCAAAAGCATCGCCACCCTTTACAAAACACAGGCTCGATGATTCAAATCCAGTACGACCCACCAGATATAAAACCTCCTTATTTTATCTCTAGTTTTCAAAAGCATCGCCACCCTTTACAAAACACAGGCTCGATGGTTCAAGTCCAGTACGACCCACCACATATAACAATCACTTCTAATATCTGACTTCTAATATCTATCACTCACTACTCCATTTATTGATATAACCCAAAGCTAAACTTTAAATCATTGCAAAAGCTGTAATTTGCCTTGTCAGCAGCTAGACTGTTTATTATAGTCATCGTTAATGTCACTTAGTCGCAAGTCCAATGCCTGCAAAGATTTTTTCGAAAGCCAAAATTTTAATAGTTGAAGAGCAGCCACTTGCTCAAAGCTATATGAAACAGTCCTTAGAGGGATTGGGGTTTCGTCAGTTGCGTTTTGCTGAGCATGCAATTGCAGCAAAAGAACAATGTCAAATTGAGCAATTTGATCTCATCGTTTGTTCATTTAACCTTAGTAAACATCAAGATGGTTATCAGCTTTATGAAGAGCTGAAAATGAAGCGTCTTATAAAAAACTCTACCGGCTTTATTTTTATTTCAGCTGAAACAAGCGGCTCGTTAGTTCACAGTGTACTCGAGCTACAACCAGATGATTTCTTAGTTAAACCCTTTACAATTAACGAATTAAAAAATCGTATTGAAAAAGTGTTATTGCGCAAAAGTAACCTACATCAAATTTATCAACTTATTGATGATGGGAATGACTCCAAAGCAATTAAACAAATTGATGCCTTGCTGCAAAACAAAGGTAATAGTTACAGTGCCATTCTGTTGAGATTAAAAGGCGACGCCCTTCTTCGCCTTAAGCGCTTTGAAGAGGCCAAAACATTTTTTAAATCAGTGCTCGATATTCAAAAATTTACTTGGGCAAAAGTTGGTTTAGTCGAAGCGCTTATTGCTAATAATGAACATACCCTAGCACACCGCATGCTTAAGACGATGTTGCAGCGCAGTGAAACGAGACTAGTTGCGCTTGATTTACTAGGTCGATTAGAAATTAAACTCAATAAGTTTGATGAGGCTCAGGACTTTTTTAGTAAAGCTGTTGAGATTGCCCCACGTAACATTGACCGCCAAAAAGCCCTGAGTCATGTATCATTGCTTAATCATGATTATGAAAAAAACTATTTAACTCAAAAAGATATTGCCAGTTACGCAAAGCACTCAATTCACGATAACCCTGATATATATTTAAATGCGGCGCGCGCAGGGATTGATTTTGCTTTAACGACGGATCAAACCGATCAAGTTAATCGCATTTCGAGACAGACAAACCAGTACTTAAGTGATTTAAAAAAGCAGTTTCCGAATAGTAATAATCAAACACAAATTGATGTTCTCAATGCGCGTTTGCATTATTTAAAGGATGAACATCAAAAGGCTAAAGCACTTATCAATCAGCTTGATGAAAGTGACACTCAAATTCGTTCAGTAGATGGTGCGCTCGATAAAGCGAAAGCGTTTCATGAGCTTGGTTTTCACCACAAAGCACAGATGCTATTTAACCAAATTATCACTCACTGTGAACGCCACCCATCAGTTAGCGATCCGGTGTATTTACGTTATATTCAACAACAACAAACTGAACGACGAGATATCAAGCTCGGTCCGAAAGAGCTCAATAATCACGCTGTAACACAATTTAATAAAGGTCAGCTCAATACGGCACTTGAAGCCTTCACCCAAGCATTTAGGATCATGCCTAAAAATGCCAGCATCGCTTTAAACCTACTGCAATGTTTATTCGATACAAATAACCAAGGCCAATCATTTAATTTAGCGCTCGCGAAAAAATGTTTTGCCTTGCTAGATGCGCAAACATTAGAAGATGAACAAGCAATCCGCTTTGAAAAAATTAAAGCCTTGGCTGCAAAGTTAAAAATTAAGCTTGCTGAGTAATCGAGTATGGCATTTTCTTTGTTTAAATTTAAAAAGCCCCTCCTAAGCGTTGCGCTTTTAATCTTTTGCCAATACAGCTTTGCCTCAGCAACATTACAACATTGGCAACAAGCCAGTATCAATTGGCAAAGTAAAGCAGGTAGCCATATCAATATTTTGGCTGATGAGCAGCCTGCATTTATGGCGTTAAAACCCTACATTCCTTTATTTGAGCAGCTAACAGGGATTTCTGTTGGCTTTCATGCTTTAGAACAATCACAAATGCGTGTTCGTCGCCATCAAGATTTAAGCGAGGCTTCAGGGCTTTACGATGTACTGCCGATGGGGATTACCTTTTTAGGTGAAGCGCAAAGCCAAAGCTGGATTGAGCCCTTGCAGCCTTATATTGATAACCCAAAACTGACAGACAAAACTTGGTATCAGTTAGAAGACATTAGTGAGCGTAGCCTAGCGCTTTGTAAAATTGATAACACGCTATATTCGTTACCATTTGATTTTTCTGCGCCGATTTATTTTTATCGCAAAGATCTTTTCGAACGTTTTAACTTAGCAGTTCCAGATACCTACGAGCAACTACAAGCAACCAAGGTTAAGTTACAACGGGAAATCGACCGCACCCCTTCTTTAAATGGTATGCATGCATTTGCCTCACGGACATTGCCCGGTGCAGGATTAAACACTTGGACTGTATTACCTGTTATGCGTGCTTATGGCGCTGAAGTTATCGACGCGCAGGGCCAGTCAGTTTTTTATAGCCCTGAAACGGCACAAAGCCTACAAGTGTATCGCGACCTAGTAACAGGGTTCGGCAATCCAGATAACAGCCGCTTACTGCATTTTTATGAAATTCGTCGCCTGTTTAAAGAAGGCCGCCTTGCCTCGGCCTTTTTGGCTTCTCATTTTTATAATGAAATAGATACCGCCGAAGAGTCAGATATTTGGAATAAATGGGAAGCAGCCCCCTTGCCTGCTGGTCCAATCGCCAGAGAAACATCTCCTTGGGCATGGGCATTTGCAATTAATAGCAAATCAACTAACAAAGATGCTGCATGGTTATTTATTCAATGGGCAACCAGTGAGCAGACCGCCGCACTACTTAGTACAGGAGGCTCACCGCCTAGACAAAAAGTGTGGCACGAGAAGCTGTTTACTCTAGTAAACAAACCTGGCTTTAATAAAGCCATGTTATGGGTGTTTGAGCATGCAACGCCTGATCGCCTTCAGGCTGGCATGGTCGAGTTTCCGGTTATTGGCGAAATTATTTCGCAAACCTTTAGCCAAATTTTCTATGGTGCAGATATAAAACAATCAATCAAAAGCACAGACGCAAAAATTAACGCTAATATGCAAGCATTAAAAGTACGGAGCAATATTGAGCAATGAGAATTAGTATTGCCCACAAAATTTTAATGATCATTGGCTTTACCATTACCCTTATTTTAGGGGCAAGTACGTCGTTGCATGTAATGGAGCTTAAAGAGCAAACACTTTTGAACATGAGTGAAAAAGCCGATGCGATTGTCTCGCCCATGTTGTCAGAAATAAACAGCCTCACACAAGACAATACCGTGGGGAGTTGGGTACTTAAAATTCAGGGTATTACATTAAAAAATATTTTAAAAAATAATACCTTTGATGATTTAAAGACGATTTACTTTATCGACCAAAATAACTTTATCGCCGCCCACCCGGATAACAGTAAAGTAGATACCCTAGAAACTAACCAAGTGCTGCTAAAACAGCTCAATCCTAAGCATAATGTCATTGTAGCCATGGAGCAACAATATGTTGTTGCTGTGCCAATTAGCAATTTTCAGGGGGAAAACATCGGTTACGTTATCGTAAGCTTTTCAGATAAAGACTTAGCGTTAAAGACGAAATCGATTATTAGTAATGCAGTTTCGCTGTTTGCTATTTACCTGTTAACCGCACTTATCATCGCCTATATCATTATTCGCCGTATTATTTTACAGCCCATTGATCAGCTCGTAGAGTTTTCTCATGCTGTGACCACGGGTGATTTAAACTGCCCTATTAATATAAAAAGCCAAGATGAAATAGGTACTCTCGCCAGTGGCTTTAAAATGATGCGCGCTGCGGTTAGACAGCAGATCAACAGCATGCATGAACAACATAGTTTGCTTGAAGACACGGTTGCAAAGCGCACTCAAGAGTACCTTGATGCTAAAGAACAAGCTGAGCAATCAAATCAGGCCAAAAGTCGCTTTTTAGCTAATATGTCACATGAGTTAAGAACTCCGCTCAATGCAGTGCTAGGTTTTAGCCAATTACTACAAGATAGCGAAACAGATAAAAATAAGCGTCGTTATTTAGAAGCAATATCAATCTCTGGAAATTCACTGCTTAATGTTTTGAATGACATTCTCGATTTATCAAAAATCGATGCTGGTAAAATGCAACTCGATATTGAGCGTGTAGAAATCCCTAAAATGTGCCATGAGCTTAATATGATGTTTTTACAGCTCAGTGCGCAAAAAGATCTCGATTTACAAATAACCTCTCACCCTGAGTTAACAACTCCAGTGTTACTTGATAGCAATAAAGTTCGCCAAGTACTAACCAACTTAATCAGTAATGCTATTAAGTTCACAGCACAAGGCAGTGTTAAAGTGTATTTTGATTTTAAAGCACACGATGACAACAGCAATATTGATATCAAAATTCATGTCACAGACACAGGTAAGGGTATTCCTAAAGATCAACAAGATCTTATTTTTAATGATTTTGAACAAGTACAAGGCCAACGTAGTTCTGAGTTTGGTGGAACGGGATTAGGTCTTGCGATTTCACTGCGTTTTATCAAGCTAATGGGTGGTGAGTTATCGGTGATCAGCGATAAAGATAAAGGCAGTGAGTTTATCGTGTCGTTACCAAATATTGAATTAGCTGAATCTAAAAATGAAGTGAAACATCGTAACTACCCCGCTATTTCGAGCTACCACTTTAATCCTGCTCGCATTTTGATTGTTGATGATATTCCCTACAACCGTGACTATTTAGAGTCCTTCTTATCGCGCTGGAGCTTTACCGTAGACACGGCTATCAATGGTGAAGATGCCCTTAAAAAAATTGAGCAGCATCAGCCTGATTTAATCATCATGGATTTAAAAATGCCGGTGATGGGCGGATTAGAAGCAAGTCAGTTAATTCGCAGTGATGATCGCTTCAAGCATATTCCAATCATTGCGGTTACAGCATCGGTATTAAAAGATGATAAGGCGCAATCCAGTATTTTGACAGACTACATAATCAGTAAGCCAATTCACCGTGAGCACCTTATTTTTATCATTGCTCAATACTTAGATTAGGTAATGATTAGATAGAGATTAAATACGCATTAGTCGCGTTTTTTCATCGCTATAGCATTCATGCAATAGCGTAAGCCACTTGGCGGTGGACCATCAGGAAATACATGTCCTAAATGTGCATCGCAAACATTACATACGGCTTCAATGCGCTGCATACCATGGCTAGAGTCCGCGATATAGGCAATGCTTTCAACACTGCTAGGCTGGGTAAATGACGGCCAGCCTGTGCCACTATCGAACTTTTCATCGCCATCAAAAAGTAAGTTGTCACAACACACACACGCATATTGACCTGGTTCAAATATCGTACATGAATCAGAGCTATGCGGACGTTCGGTGCCTTTTAAGCGGGTTACATAGAATGCATCTTGTTCGAGCTCAGCTTGCCATTCAGATTGCGATTTTTCGACTCGACGTGAAGGTGTTGGGTTACCGTTATGGGCAAACTCTAAAATATCTTGCCAAGTTAACATAATGCTCCCTCAGGGTTGAATACAACAATTGCACAGTACATCACAAGCACGACTAAGGGCAAGCAACGTGCGTCTAGTAATTACTGTGTTTGTAACCTGATATCTATTTGTGCACGTTCACGCTCAGAAAGTAGCTGTGCTAAATGACTATTTATTTGGCTGCTGTTAACACTTAATACGGCGGTTATCAGCTGGTCATTGACATCAGTTACATGGATTATACCTTCGCCGATTTCAATCTGCTTAATTTGGCCAATTAATACAAACTCAGCTTTGCGTTTAAAATCGAATAAACCAGCCAGACTTATCAGCGCTAGCTGATTTACATCACGCTTTAGTAAATCAGTAATGGGATTACGCGCTACAAATAACGGAGTTACCCGATAAAGGCTTGATAAAGTAATAAAGCCCCATAACATCACAAACAACGAAAATGCAGCACTGTGCCAAAGTGGCGTAAATACCCACAAAGCAATTAATACCAGCGCGATAGTGAGTGAAATTTTTGCTAAAAGATTATTAATTGCCAACATATTGCAGCCCTATTTCTTTTCAATTGGATCTGGCCAATCATTAAAAAAGACCGACAGATATCTGCTTTTTAATAAATATAACAGTACCCATAACACCAGCACCATTTGACACGCTAAGAAAAACGAAAACTGATAGTGACTGTGCGCAGCCTGATAGGTTAACCAACTTAAATCTGTGATGGCACACAAAATTAATGGCCAGCGCATAAAACGCCATATAGATGCGAGACGTTTCGCACTTTCAGCATTTTCTTGAGGTCGGCGTAAACAAAAGATCACCGCCGGTAATAAGGCGATTGCCGCAATGGCAATGGCTGTAAAGAAATCGCTTTTCGATTTAAAAAACAGCGACATGATATCTAAATCAGGGCGCCGACTCAGCGCCGCCATAATCCATATAAAGTAACTGCGTAACAACACTAACAAAGTTAAATGAAACGCTACTGGGGTTCGATAAGCGCCGTGTTTATCCCAGTATTCTGGACCGTAGCGATTCATATTTGGTTCTTCTTATCGGCAATGATGCCAAGTACAAAAAACGCAGCTGTAAGTGTAAGCGCCAGCCATTTAACACCGAGTAGCAGTAGCAACTTACTTAAAAATGGAGTTACAAACACCACAAGTAAGCCCATACCAAACCCAGTAACCAACACAAAGCAAAGCACGCGAATAATAAAGTGACGACGCACGACAAAGCGCTTGGTCACTTTAATAATATCGTTTGCATACAAGGATATAAAACACACCACCAGCAATAATGAAATATTGTAAAGGTGTGGTTGCAGCCAGTTGCCAATTGTTAAAGCAACTGACGACAATGCCTGCAATAGACTATCCATTGTGCTCACTTAAAAGTGCAATGAGGTCAGCCTCAGTTAACACATCAATGCCTAAGTCTTGTGCTTTGGTTAATTTTGAGCCTGCTTTTTCACCCGCAATCAGTGCATCTGTTTTAGCCGATACACTACCCGACACTTTTGCACCTAACGCTTGTAAACGTGCTTTTGCATCATTACGATTAAGCTCACTCAATGTGCCGGTCAGTACGTAAGTTAAGCCAGCTAATGGCTGCGCATCGGCGCTCGGTGCTGTTAATTCTGGCCAGTGAATACCTTGCTCAACTAACGCATTTACAACTGCCATATTGTGCTCTTCGCTAAAGAAGCCACGTACATGCTTAGCAACGATCTCACCTACGTCACTTACTTCAGTTAACGCATCAACGCTTGCTTGAGTGATTTTTTCTAGAGTTAAAAAATGGTTTGCTAAGTTTTGCGCGGTTGCTTCACCGACTTCACGAATACCTAACGAATATAGGAATTTAGCTAAGGTTGTTTGTTTCGCATCTTGTAGTGCATTAACTAAGTTCTTAGCTGACTTTGGACCCATTCGCTCTAGTGATTCAAAATGCCCTTGTTTAAGGATAAATAAATCAGCAGGCGTTTTGATCAGTTCACGGTCAACTAGTTGGTCAACAATTTTGTCGCCTAAGCCATCAACATCAAGTGCTTTACGTGACGCAAAATGTTTAATTGCTTGCTTACGCTGCGCTTGGCACACTAAGCCACCCGTACAACGGGCAACCGCTTCACCTTCAATGCGCTCCACATGTGAGTCACAAATTGGGCAAGTAGCTGGAAATTCAATGTCTTTTGCATCGTCAGGGCGACGTTCAAGGACCACTTGGGTTATTTGTGGAATAACATCACCCGCACGACGTATAATCACGGTATCGCCAATTTTAACGCCTAAACGGGCAATTTCATCGCCGTTGTGAAGTGTTGCATTAGATACCGTTACGCCACCTACAAATACCGGCTCTAATCGTGCTACAGGGGTGATTGCGCCAGTGCGCCCTACCTGAAACTCAACATCAAGTAATTGGGTGATTTCTTCTTGCGCCGGGAATTTAAAAGCAATTGCCCAGCGTGGTGCTCGTGCCACAAAGCCTAAACGCTCTTGTCGTTTTTTGTCATTTACTTTAATAACCACACCGTCAATTTCGTAGGCAAGGCTACTTCGACGCGTCAAGATATCTTGGTAGTAATCAAGTGCAGCTTGCTGACCTTCAACCAGTTTTGTTTCTGGGCAAAGTGGTAAACCCCAATCGGTGAGTTTAGCTAGCTGTTGGTAATGATCTTCTGGTAACTGCCCATCGGCAACAAGCCCAGTGCTGTAGGCATAAAACATCAGTGGACGCTTTGCTGTTACTTTAGAGTCAAGCTGACGTAAGCTACCAGCCGCAGCATTACGTGGGTTAACAAACACTTTGTCGCCACGTTTTTCGGCTTCACTGTTTAGTTTGGCAAAACCGGCGCTATCCATAAATACTTCACCGCGCACTTCAAGCTCTGCTGGGAAGTCATCGCCACGTAACTTAAGCGGCACATTACGAATTGTTTTCACGTTTTGAGTGATGTTTTCACCCACCATACCATCGCCACGGGTGGCTGCTTGAACTAAAACACCATCACGATAAATAATCGATACCGCTAAACCATCAAGCTTTGGCTCACAACAAAAAGTCAGCTCATTGTTGTCCATTAGACGCTCTTTGATACGGCGGTTAAAGGCGGCAAACTCTTCTTCTGAAAACGCATTATCAAGTGACAGCATTGGCACTTGGTGAGTAACTTGCTCAAACTTATCAAGTGCGGCGCCACCGACTTTCTGGCTTGGTGAGTCAGGGCTTTGAAACTCAGGATTAGCTTGCTCAAGGGCGCTCAATTCGCGCATTAAACGGTCATATTCAGCATCAGGAATGCTAGGTGCATCCAGCACATAATAATTATGGTTATGCTCTTCTAACTGGGCACGAAGTTGGCTAATTTGCTCAAAGATGGGGCTGGACATGAAAACCTCAAAAATCTACATAAAAAAGCCACTTAGACGACTTAACGCCAAGTGGCCTAATACTTATACTCTGTGTGTGCGATTACGATGAAAAGCTGCGAACTTTCTCAACATACTCACGAACGCTTTCAACCGTCATTTCTTCACGGTTGCTATCTAAAATCGTTGCACCAAATTCATCGGCTAGCTTTTTAGCAGCACTGTGCAACATGTTGAATGCACTTAGACCGTCGCCATCACATGGTAAGGTCATAAATAAGCTAACACCTGCCGTACTAAACTGTTCCATATTATCAATATCGAACGTACCTGGGTTGTACATATTCACTAAACGGAATAACACCGGGCCTGTGCCAGCTGGGTCTAAATGACGGTTAAAGAAACCTTCTTCAGAATACTTAAAGCCTAACATATTAACAGCTGGCAATAATTGGCTGCCATCCATTGTTAAACCTTCTGGCATTTGTAAATGCACGATAATGAAATCGGTTGGAGCTTGTGCATCAGCAGGTTCTTCTTCAACTTCTTGTTGCTCAGCTTCAGGCTCTTCAACAACCTGTTCTGAAACAGCCGGCTCGTCGTGACTTTCTGCTGAAAAGCTTAAATCACCAAACTCTGGCTCATCACGCTCTTGCGATTTTGCAGTCGCAGGCTCTTGAACCTCGCTGGTTGTTTCGTTCGGTTCAACCCGCTCAACTGATGGCGTATCTGGGCTGTCCTTTTTACGCACCGACCATAAGCCGTGAATTAATAAACCACCAATGACAAATACACTGATTACGATTAAAGCCCATCTTAATTCTTCGGCCATCCCCTCACCTTTATTATTTGATATGCCTAAATTTTATGCATGTGCCATTTGCACAGCTTGTTCTATATCTACAGCGACCATACGTGATACACCTGGTTCAGCCATAGTTACACCGGTCAACCTGCCTGCCATTTCCATAGCAATCTTGTTATGACTGATATAAATAAATTGTACTGATTGTGACATCTCTTCTACCAAACGGCAAAAACGACCCACGTTCGCATCATCCAATGGCGCATCCACTTCATCTAGCATACAGAATGGAGCTGGATTGAGCCTGAATATTGAAAACACCAATGATAATGCGGTCAGCGCTTTTTCTCCACCACTAAGCAGGTGAATTGTCGAATTTTTCTTGCCTGGTGGCCTTGCCATGATGCTCACCCCACTTTCAAGTAGATCATCACTGGTCAATTCAAGGTAAGCACTACCGCCACCAAACACTTTTGGGAATAACTCCCCAAAGTCTGTATTTACTTGTTCAAAGGTCGCCTTGAAACGATTTTTTGTTTCTCGGTCGATTTTTTGAATCGCCCCCTCAAGGGTATTTAATGCTTGTGTTAAGTCATCAAGCTGCTGATTTAAATAATCGCTGCGCTGTTTAGCCTGCTCAAACTCATCTATTGCCGCTAAGTTCACCGCGCCAAGTTCATTTAATGCTTGCGTGGTTTTTGTAAGCCTCGTTTGCATGCTATTTAAATTGGCATTGTCAGGCAGTTCTTCAAGTACTGTTTTTAAATTTTGTTCCAGTTCTTCAAGTGGCTCTAACGCAGCTTGCGCCTTCACGATTAAACTTTGCTCATCCAGCGCTAATGCTTGCAACTGCTCTTGTAACGTCACCAACTCAGATTGCGATGATTTCAACGCTGTTTGCTTATCAGCAAGCTCCTTTTTAGCTTGACTCAAGGCCGCTTGCAAGTTTTTCAGCTCAACGTCACTTTGTTGATGCTTTTCAAGCAATAGCATAATTTGCTCTGCTACTTCTTCAAGCGGGATCACTAATTCTTCTAGTTGCTCGTTGAGCTCTAATACGGCTTCACTGGCAGCACTTTGTGCGGCATTTGCATGCTGTAGTTTGGTTTCGCTAAGTTGACATTCACTGCGAGCTTTTTGTTCGGCCAAATTTGCTTGATGTGCTTGCGTTTTATATTGCTCAAGCATAGAAGCCACTTGGCGATAGCGGTTATTTGCCTCAGCTTGTTGGTGTTTTGCTTGCTCTAACTCAGTTTCAAGTTCTAATTGCTGCTCTAACAGTTGTTCAAGTAAACACTGCTGAGTTTGTTGCTGTTCGTCAGCATTTTGCTTTTGCTCAGCCAGTAAGGTTTGACGCTGTTGCAACTTAACAAGCTGGTTTTGCCACTGGGTTTGCTGCTCTAATAACATATCGCGTCGAGTGCTGGCCGATGCAATCTGCTGAGCTGCTTGGTGAATTCGTTCTCTGTATTGCTCTTTGTCGGCGATAAGTGTTTTCTTGTGAGCTAGATGCTCATTTAGCAATTGCTGCTTAGTTTCTAATTGCTCGTTGAGTTCTTCATCTAACTGCTGAGCATCACTTAGCTGAGCATGCTTTAAAAGCAAAGAATTGTCGGCGTCTTTATTGGCATCGGTATGAAAGTTACGACCATGCATACAGCCCTCTTCATCAATCACAGCCAGCCAATATGTATCCGCCAAAATAGCGTCATCAAAACAAGGTTGAAATGCAAACCGTGCTAATAAATCAGGGTAAGCACCCGATTCGATATAATTAGCTAATGACTCTTTTGGTAACTCATCATCAGATGCAGGCCAAACACTGTTAGGCTCTTTATGTTGACTGACCTTTAGATGCTCAAGGCCAAGTAGGGCTTGTTCAATTAGCGGCTCAAAGCCAGAAGCCACCTTTAACTGCGCCAATAGAGAGACACTCTCGCTGTTGGTTTGCTCTGATAACACAGAATTAAGCGCAGCTATGCTGGCTCTATTTTCATTACTGTGCTGCTGAACCCGCTTTAAGTCCTGCTCTAAGTGCTGTTGCTCTTTATCCGCTTGTTCTAGATTTTGAGTGAGCTTATTCAGCGCACTTTGTTGCTGCGCAAGCTCTTTCGTCAGTGATTGAATTTGCTGTTGTTGCTCTGCAATTTGCGCTGCAACTGGAGTCGCTTCAAGTTCATTAATTTCAGCGGCAAGTTGTGCCTGCTGAGACTCGAGTTGCGCAACAGTCTGGGCAAAGTGAGCCTGTTGATTCTTTGCAACATTAATATCACTGCTATGAGCTTGGCTTTTCTGTAAGGTGCTTTGATATTGCTCATTGGCGCTTTGCGTTTGTTGCTGTTGCTGTGCGACTTGTTCTTCAACCTCTGCAACTTGCTCAGCGCACAGTAAACTTTGCTCAATCGCTTCTTGTAGCTGCTCTTGTAAAATGGCGGCTGAGGCGTGTTGCTCTTCTTGCAGCTCTTTATTTTGTAACTGCAGTTGTTGCTGTTTGATGAGGTTTTGACTAAGTGTTTGCTGTTGCTGCTTTAAGCTGATCTGTTGCTGCTCTTTGCGGGTTAAATCAGTGTGTGTTTGATGCTGAGCCTGCTGTGCGTCTTGCAGTTTTTGCTGCTCAAGCTGCACTTGATTTTCAAGGCTTGCTAAAACATCATCGTGGCCAGAGTGCGCTTCTCTAAAGAACTGGATTTGCTCTTTAAGTTTATTAATTTGCTCAGCTTTATCAATTTGTTGTTGGTGTAACTTCTGCCACTTTAAAACCGCAATTTGCCCTTTTAAGGTGCGCTCAGTGGCTTTTAGCTCTCGGTATTTTTTTGCATCGACTGATTGCACTGCAAGTTTATCGAGCTGTGTTTGCAACTCCTGCCTTACATCAAGCAGTCGCTCAAGGTTTTCGCGGGTGCTTTTAATGCGGGTTTGCGTTTCACGACGACGCTCTTTGTATTTTGAAACCCCCGCAGCTTCTTCTAAAAAAACACGTAAATCAGCCGGTTTACTCTCAATTAAACGCGAGATCATGCCCTGCTCAATAATTGCATAGCTGCGCGGGCCAAGACCTGTGCCTAGAAAGATATCGGTAATATCACGCTTACGGCATTTGCTGCCATTTAGAAAATAAATTGACTGGCCATCTCGAGTCACTAAACGTTTGATCGCCACTTGGTTTCGATCAGCAAAGGTATTCGGTAAATGGCCACTGGTGTTATCAAACACCAACTCAACAGAGGCTTGTGAAATAGGTTTTCGATTAGTTGAGCCGTTAAAAATAACATCGGTCATGGCATCGCCACGTAAGTTTTTAGCTGAGCTTTCACCGAGCACCCAACGCACTGCATCGATGACATTTGATTTGCCACAGCCGTTCGGGCCGACAACACACGTCATCTGATCAGGAAATGGGATCTTAGTGGGTTCAACAAACGATTTGAAACCCGCTAATTTTATGGTGCTTAAGCGCATCTAATTGTTTTACCGATTTTTATTGTTATTCTTCAATTTAACCCATTTTAGGGTAAAAGGTTAAGCGTGGCGCTTAAAATTATCTAAAATAATACCCGTTGCCATCGCTACATTGAGCGATTCTGCTTGACCATAAGCCGGAATGGTTATTTTATCAGTAACTAAGCTTTCGCAATCAGTACGTATACCATGAGATTCACTGCCCATTAGTAATACGGCATCTTGTTTAAGAGCAGTTTTGTGGATGTTCTCACCTTCTAAAAATGCACCATACACTGGGAGGTTTAGGCTTGGTAAGTAACTGGTTAAATCAGTTTGTGAGACACACACGCGAGCAAATGAACCCATTGTGGCGCTAATAGTTTTCGGGTTATAAGCATCCGCACTGTCTTTGCTGGTAACAATATGCTTTATACCATACCAATCAGCAACACGAATAATCGTTCCTAAATTCCCCGGATCCGACACGCCATCAAGGGCTAAAATAAGTCCCGATGTTGGTAATGCTTGCTCACTTGGCATATCAACAACAGCAATTGCGGCGTTGTTACTAACAAGCGTACTAGCTTTGGTAAGGCTGTCTTCATCTGCTTCAATGACTTGATGGGCTGCAAGTGCTGATTGATGCGCAGAAATAAATGCAGGAGTCGCAAATATATGAGCAATACTTAAACCACTGTTTAGTAATTCAAGTACATTTTTTTCGCCTTGGACAAGGTACTGGTTATATTGCTTACGGTATTTCTTTTGACCTAATGCACGAATTAGTTTCAGTTGGTTTTTTGAAATCATAACAGCCTCATAAAATGATGGTTAAGTATATCACCAAGGTCACAGATTCTGTACTCGAAAAACCAAGGGGAAAGTACCAATTGCTTATTCAATCAGCACTTTTAAGAGACACTAGCTGATAGGAGGCATTAACTAATTTTTGTCAGCCATTCATTTAACCATGGCTCAGTAACAGGCCAAGGCTCAAAATCTTCACAGGCATCAATTTCTAAACGATGACCAACAGGTTTTGCCTGTAAATCGCGAAACAGCTCATCAAAACTGCGACCTGCACCACAAAACGTATCGCCATAGCTGCGGTCGCCCATAGCAATAATGCCGTATTGCTTGCCTGTTAACATAGGAAATTGATCATTTAATTGGCTATATAAAGCGATTAAATTGTCAGGAATATCGCCCTGACCCGTCGTTGAAGTGATCACTAAAATATGTGACGCAGCCAGCATGTCATCAACCGTGCCATTTTCAACTAATTGCGCTTGATGCTCAGACTTTTCAATGACTTCAATAACTTGTTCGCTTAAACGCTCAGCACCGCCGTAAACACTGCCGACAAAAATACTAATGGTTGCCATAATAATCCTTTTCTTCTGTTGGCCAGCCAAGTTGCTGGCAAATCGTTAACATTGCATCGCCTAAAGGCGCTCTAATTGTTATTGGTTGCTTGCTATAAGGGTGCACAAACTTTAATTCAGAGGCAAATAACATTAACCGACGAAGTTTAAAATGCTCTCTAAAAAATTGATTATGCTGATTATCACCATGATTTACATCACCAATAATTGGCAATGATAAATGTTTTAAATGACGACGAATTTGATGTTTGCGGCCAGTTTTTGGAAAACACTCCACCAGCGAGTAACGAACTGTTGGGTATTTACCAATTGGAATAGGCAAGCTTGCTTGGTGCAGGCAATGAAATTGCGTTTGTGCTTCTTGCGGTGCTTTATTTTGATCAGCAAACTTATCGGCAATTTTATCAAGCTCTTCTTTTAAAGGTTTATCTAAGAAGATTGATTCGTTTAAAAAGCCTCTTACTAAAGCTAAGTAACGTTTTTCAATTTGCCCATCAATAAACAACTGGTTCATGTCACGGGCTGCTTCTGAGCTTAACGCAAACAGTAATACGCCTGAAGTTGGTCTATCTAAACGATGTACAGGAAACACGTGTTGGCCTATTTGGTCACGCAGCATTTGCATTGCAAATTGGGTTTCGTGTTTGTCTAAAAACGAACGGTGAACCAATAAACCGGATGGTTTATCAATCGCAATGTAATTTTCATCGCGGTACAGAATCGTTAACTCATCAAATTGTGGCTTAACACTCTCTTGCATCTTAGTCATCACTCAAAAGTTGATCGAGTTTTTGTAAAACGTTAATCACATCATTACCGCCGCTGTGTTGTGCCAGCATCATTTCAGCCATAGGTGCAATTGCAAAATTACGGGGTAAAGGCTGGGCATGTGCAATGAGGGTATGCATTTTTTCAAGAAAAACAAATTGCAGCCATTGCTCAAAAGCCATGGTGTCATGACAAAACGGCACACTAGAATTGAGTGCACTTGGGTCAATCGGTGTTGTTTGCCAAAGTGAATGGCGTTGTAATGTGGATTCTAATTCGCGCAGCAGCGCCAAAGTCTGTTGATGCATTGTAAAACTCTTAATACCTTTGTGCTTAGTATACCCTGTTCCAAGGCGCCATGGTATGGCGTATAATTCACGGCTGATATAGATTAAAAACGGTAATTGAGATTTTATGACTGAGCAGATCGCCACTTTAGGGCAACTTCTGGACGCAGCAGGTACCACTTGGCGTGCCTTCGATATTGGCAGACACATCACTAAATTAGACAAAAAACAATTTCTTGCCATTGAAGAAACAAAAATCCCTTACCCTTACCCGCTTGCTGGTCATGCTTGGCTTGCTATTCAATTTTGGGATGTAAAAGCGTCTAAAGAACCTTATGTATGGTTTTTAAAATTCCCCCTAGATGAGCAAAGCCGTCTTGTAAGCGCAAGCCGCGACCACTTTGCAAATATGGTAATTGAAGCACTTGGTACCGAAATTACCGGTGAAAATGCCGAAGGCAAACTTGATAACAATCCGTATGTATTTACGCCAAACGCCAACAAGCTAGCGGCATTTAATGCACAGGTTAAATGCTTACTTAAACAAAGTGCTTCACAGTATTACGAATATGCGCAGCTGTATTTTTCAGGCAAACTGGGGTTTGATAATTGGCAAAGTGTTGCAGTACAGGGTATTGCTGATTTTGCGATGCGCTTAGATAGCGACAACAATTTAGCAAACCTACAAGCCGCTTGGGGACAATTACCTGTCGAAGTATTACAGCCGCTAAGTGCAATGCTTGAACATGTTGCAATTGAACCCGTTTTTGCAGAGCAATTGTTAGCCTATGGTTTAAAGGCGATAGAGCAAAAAGACGACATTGCTCTTGTTGCAGCTCTTAGAAGCTTATCAAAAACAACGGCGCAAGGTTTAACTGCACAACTGGTTGATACTGTATTACGCTCTGATATGAACACCCAGTCAGATGTACTATTAACAATTGCAGGGCGTTGTTTTAGAACACTAGAAGACCCAGAACGCTTACATGTGTTTATGGATTGCTGTGCACACCACACTGAAATTGAACAACTGTTTGTGAGTATTTTCACCGATTTAGTTGCAATTCCTAGTATTCGCCCTCACCTACTAGGTTTATTAAGAAAAGAAAATCG
This sequence comes from Pseudoalteromonas shioyasakiensis, assembly GCF_022398475.1. Taxonomy (GTDB): domain Bacteria; phylum Pseudomonadota; class Gammaproteobacteria; order Enterobacterales; family Alteromonadaceae; genus Pseudoalteromonas. The sequence continues at coordinate 19,347 of NZ_JAKEVM010000054.1, forward strand.
TAGCGAAACACTCGCTCGAGCAATTGGAAGGTTATTCTCGTAAATGGCAGGCTTGTGGACACTCATTATCATTGGCAGCATCATCTATTTTTTTTGGTTAAACAGAAAAGTAGCAGAAGCAGCTAATCTTCATGCACAAAGACAAATTGAGCAATTAAATGTGCAATTGATGAGTGTTGCTTGCAATAAACGCAGGGTTGGCATTTTAAAAAGCGGCAAACCAGGTATCAAAAGCGAATTTATTTTTGAGTTTTCAAGTGATGGAGAAAACGTGTATCAAGGCGTTTTGATCATGGAAAACGAATTACTTAAAAGCGTAGTAATACCGCCGCATAAGATTTAAGTTACAAGTTGCGAGTTGCGAGTTGCGAGTTGCGAGTTGCGAGTTGCGAGTTGCGAGTTGCGAGTTGCGAGTTGCGAGTTGCGAGTTGCGAGTTGCGAGTTGCGAGTTGCGAGTTGCGAGTTGCGAGTTGCGAGTTGCGAGTTGCGAGTTGCGAGTTGCGAGTTATACAAGAATAATTGCAAGTGCGAGAAGTGCAACCCCCAGAAAGAACTAAGGCGTAGCTAATAGCCACGCCCCAATCTTGCTACTTCCATGATTAAGTATCCTTACTTATGCCGAAGCTGCCTTTTTATCTTTCCCCTGAACGGGTATACATCCGATACACCCACCATGCTACTTCATGTAACATTTAACACATCCTAGTGCCGTCCTCTTGCCGTCAATGGCTATCCACTTCGTTTTCCAAACGCTCCTTTAGCTTCCTGCTAAAATCATCCTTTGGTCAGTCCTTTTCAATCGCTCCGCGATTGTACTGCATCCTGGCAGTGTCCTCGTTCTTCCTTGCTTCCCTAGCTCTTGTCCCTTTGCTTCCTGCTAAGCTTCTTGCTTTGTTGCCATAATCCTAATCCTTGGCATCAGTTCAATCGTTGAACCTGCGTCTTCTTGACATGATTAAGTTTAGAGAAATGCGGATATCTTGGTAGGCATAAAAAGTAATTTTTTCTAAGTCACAAAAATGACAAAAACAATAAATCCTTTAAAATCATTACAATAAGCAATTATGGGTACAAATTTAAAGGCATTAAACTGATAAAACGCACAGCAATGTGAGATTTATCTCACATTGCTATTTCCAAAACGTCCTTTTGTCAATTTGCTGCTTTGAACATCAAGTCACCTTCAACTTGGTTAAAGCTTAATGCTTTGAACACTTCAAACCCTTCAGAGCTAAAGAATTCGCGCTGTTCAGAGCGAGTAACAAATACGGCTAAACCACTTGCTTGATTGCTTGACTCAACTAAATCATCAAGCCCTCGTAGCAGATATCTGCCTAAACCTTGCCCCTGAAAATGTGGGTCAACGGCTATAAAGGCTAAAAACAGATAATGGCCTTTACTCGAGAGCGCTTCACGAATAGTGCGCTCTTTTTCTATAAGCTGATTGGTTTGCAAGTAACCCGCACTAAGCATCAGTTTTAAGCGCCAATGCCAGTATCGTTCAGCTTGCAGTTCACTTGCCGAATCGAATACACAGGCAATGGCTTTTAATCTACTTTGTGAGTAAAGACCTATTAGAGGCTGCTTTTCTTGCCAGAAACTTGCTAGCTCTTCACGTACTAAAGCACGTAATTTAGTTTCATATTTACTTGGGTTATCTTGTTGAAAACCTAATACATTCTGAAGAACGGGATCATCATGATAGGCTTGATAAATAAGGCTTGCGGCAGTGCTAATATCTTCAGCACTCAGGTATTGCACACTTAAGGTTTCGGGTTCAGCAACTGTCAAAATACTCATCCTTTTATTTGTTTTATTATTTTCGTACTAGACTATAAGGTATATACCCAACAGCGATTAAAGACAAATTCAGCGTAAGTTAAACTGCGGTTCATCATCATTAAGTTCAAGCAGTAATAATTATCGCCATACACAAGGAGCAGGACTATGGATACGACAAAACATGATATTTCGACCCTATTTGCACAACTTGGTTTACCGAGCAAAGAAAGTGAAATAGATGCTTTTATAGCATCCCATCAACTATCTGATACAACCCTATTGCAGGAAGCGCCTTTTTGGGATGAAGCTCAGCAACACTTTTTAGCAGAATCACTTGCAGAAGATGGTGCTTGGAGCGAGGTGATTGATGAATTAGACGCAAGGTTACGCCAGTAACGCCTGCGACCTAATTTACGAGCTTAAATAACATTCTTTTAGCTCGTAAATTAGGAAAGTAATTTCACTCCACATCTATTATTGCTACCATACGCGCGCACTGCAGCCCATATACTGCGGTGCTTTTTAGTCTTTATAAAAGAGTTTATACAAAAATGAATGCCGTTGTATTTGATGCAATTAAAACCCTTCTTGATGAAGGTAAAACCCCGACAGTTGCCTTAACTAAGAGTAAGCTAGCCCAACCAATGCCGATGCCTGTGATCATCGCAGCGGTTAGCCAATATAAAAACAATCCGGATTCAATTAATAATTTCATCAATAACCCGTCAAATGAACAACTGAGTACACCAAAGGAAAGTCAATTGGATCGTATTGAAGCTAAATTAGATAGGTTATTAGCACTGCTTGAGAAAAAATAATGTTTGTTGTCGATCTGACTTTTGATTGCTACCAAGATACTACCTTAGAGCTTGCTGAGCAGGCGATAAACCGCCTAGTGAATGCGCTTCGTTTTAACGGCCAAATAATTGGTGATGAATTCCCAACGGTTTTAAAAGATGGATTTTTCATTACTCGTGTAATGTGCCCAACCGAAGATGCGATGCATCCGCTCAACCATAGCCCGTTTGTAAAACATAGCATTGAGCAATTAAACACTGCAGGCTTACTGGCACCAAAAGTTAAAGTGGTCGGCCAAGACATTCACTCAAATGGCGCAGACATGTGTCATGATCCGTCGTGCTATATTTTGTATACCACTTACGTGCACACCTGTAGCCCGCTTTATTGTGGTGATGACTTTTTGCCTGTGCCGTTATTTCGCATTCCAGCAATTGCCAATGGCGATTACAAAACACTCATTAAATGGCAAGAAGACTGGCAAGCGTGCGATCAAATTCAGATCAATGGTGCAACCCGTTGTGAATTTCCTGCGCTTGAAGAGCTAACTAGCATCAAGAGTGACTTATACCGCCGTGGTCGCGATATCACGAAACGTATTAGTTTTCTAACCAAGAAGCCGGTTTATTACTATTTATATCGTGTAGGCGGCGTTGACAAAGAGTCAGAGCTTAAACGTCGCTGCCCAAGCTGCGATGGCGAGTGGAAATTACCAGAGCCATGGTTTGGCTTATTTGATTTTCGTTGTGAGCCCTGTGGCATTGTTTCGAATATCTCGTGGGACTTTCAATAGCTTAATAAAGGCAATAAATTAAAAAGGCAAAAACCAAATACACGAAAGGGGCAACCGCCCCTTTTTTACTTATTGAATTTATACCGTTACTTTGTCTAAAAACTCACTGATGCTATTCGCTAGCACATGATGTGGTTTTTTACCCACATACTCTAAGCAAACCTCACCGCTTTCGACTAATACAGTGATCAGTAGATCATCTTGCTCTGTAAGACCAATAAATACGGTTTCTGGCTGCTTTAGCTTGCGCTTCATTAACACGTGACCGGTAATATTTTGCTGTAAGCGGCTAAAATCATCTTCATTCCATGCTTGTAGCAGTTCAATGTGATGATCATCAATACTCAATAACAAATTACCCGCATAGACATGACCAAACAATGGGCTTAAATCTTCAGGAAACGATAACTCTAGTGCCTTGGCTAAGTCTTCTAAACTGCCAGCAGGTTGTTGTGGAACTGCACACCACTGAATAAGCCCCTGCTCATCTACTTCGCCCTGCTCACATGGACTTGGCCATGCTGTATCATGTTCAATAACAGGAAGCTTTCCTGTGCGTTCGAGGCATTTTTCACTAAATGCTTGATGTAACTTATCTAGTTTTGTAGAAACAGACATACTGCGAAACTCATTGGCTTTAGGTATAATGCCGCCATTGTAACTACAAAAGTGTAAAGATGACAGATTACAGCAACTCACCCGAACTGAAAAACAGTGTTCTTGGTAAAAGCACAGAGTATGTAGATACCTACACACCAAGTTTACTGTTTCCTATTGCCCGTAAATTAAACCGTGATGCATTAGGTGTTAGCGAAGATAACTTACCGTTTAAAGGCCAAGATATTTGGACTGGCTATGAATTATCGTGGCTAAATAGCAAGGGTAAGCCAATGGTCGCTGTGGCAACGTTTGTATTTCCTTGTCAGAGCAGCCATATCATTGAGTCTAAGTCATTCAAACTGTACCTAAATAGCTTTAATCAAACACGTTTTGAGACGCTAGAGGGCGTACATCAAGCGCTTAGCAAAGACTTGTCAGATGCAGTTAATGCACCGGTGGTCGTTACTTTATACCAAGCAGATGATTTCAATTGTTTGCCATTTTCAGCGTTACCGGGCGAATGTATTGATGATCTGGATATCGAAATCACCAGCTATGATATTGATGCAAGCTCACTTCGCCATAATGGTGATGAGATTGTCTCAGAAACCCTACACAGTCACTTACTAAAATCGAACTGTTTGATCACCTCACAGCCTGATTGGGCGAGTGTGATTATTCGTTATAAAGGCCAAGCGATTTGCCATGAAGCCTTATTAAAATATTTAATTTCATTTCGAACTCACAACGAATTTCATGAGCAATGTGTAGAGCGTATTTACTGCGATTTAATGCAGCAGTTAAACCTCGAAGAGTTAGAAGTGTATGCCCGTTATACACGCCGTGGTGGTTTAGATATCAACCCTTATCGCTCAACGAATCAAGATGAAACACCCTTCAAGGTAAAAATTAATCGCCAATAACTTTGGTGACAATAAAAAACCGAGTTGTGAACTCGGTTTTTTATTGTCTGAAGATTCGTTACAGATAATTACTCGTCTTTAAAAATACCCACATACGTTGGTGATGTATTTGATTTACTCGCACGGTACATACCAGCGGTGTTAAACGGCAAGCTAATGTTACCTTTAGCATCAATAATGATCACACCGCCTGTGCCACCTATAGGCATTAATACATCGTGGATCACTTCGTTCCCCGCTTCTACAATAGTTTTACCTTGGTATTTTACGCGAGCACAAATATCAGCTGCCACATTGTAGCGAATAAAGTACTCGCCATGGCCTGTCGCAGATACTGCACATGATTCGTTTTCAGCAAAGGTCCCCGCACCAATCACTGGTGAGTCACCTACACGACCAAAACGTTTTGCTGTCATACCACCTGTAGAAGTACCTGCAGCGATATTACCGTTTTTATCAAGTGCAACTGCACCGACAGTGCCCATTTTGAAATTAACCGGCAGGGCTTTGTGTGCAGCTTGGTAGTCTTTGCTAGTTACTTTTTGTTTATCGAGCTTTTCTTTTGCTTTTAATAACGCTTTATAACGGTGCTCAGTATCAAATAGGTTGTTTTCAACCAGCGGCATACCTTGAGTTTTTGCAAACTCTTCAGCACCTTGGCCGCTGAGCATAACATGCACTGATTTTTCCATCACTAAGCGCGCCAAGTTAATTGGGTTTTCAATGTGTTTAACCCCAGCAACAGCTCCAGCTTGGCGTGTACGACCATCCATAATCGATGCGTCAAGCTCATGTGCCCCGTCATAAGTATATACAGCACCGCGACCAGCGTTGAAATACGGCGAGTTCTCCAGCACATTAATTGCCGCAGTGATAGCATCTAGGCTCTCACCACCCTTTTCAAGCACGGCATAGCCTGTTTCAACGGCTTCTTTTAGTTTTGCACGGTAAGCTTTTTCTTGCTCTGGCGTGAAGCGGCTCTTTTCAATCGTTCCTGCACCACCATGAATGGCGATAGCAAAAGGTTGATCACTACTGTGGCTTAAAGTACTAAATGATAATGCGCTAAGGGCAATGGCTGAGGTGAGTAATGTTTTTAACATAAGGGCACTTATATTTATTTTAGTTTGTAAGCCCAATGTGAATAATTAGGCGCTGCATTTCAAGCTTTAACCGACGAAAGAAACAAAAAAAGCGCCAAATGGCGCTTTTTTTCAGCTGTTTAAAATTAAGCTTGAGCTGCTTTTAAACGTGCTAAACGTGCTACTTGGTGAGTAGACGTTAAGAAAGAGTAGATAGGTGCTAAGTAGCCACGCTTACGAAGGTCTAAGAACTCTTCATCACTTAGTGAGTTAAGTTTTTTCTCATCAACAAGGTAGATACCGTTGATGTCTTTTTTCTCACCTTTGATTTCTACAGTTAGCGTTTGAGCTACTAGTAGTTCTTTGTCTGCAAGGTACTTAGTGAATGCTTCAGTTACCTGAGAGAACTCGATGAAAGAAACAAGTGCTTCTTTACGACGCTTAAGGTACTCAGTTTCTTCACCGTTTTCGAAAAGTGCATTACCTGTTTCTTCGCTTACAAGTGGGCTTGCTTCGTCGATTACGATACCAAATTGGTCAGCTTCTGGGTGCTTAACAAGACCTAGTGGGTAACGAGTCATAGACATAGGTGCAAATGCAGCTGTCCATTTGTCGTCTTGAATGAAAAGGTTCTCGCCTGGCTCTAGACCAAATAAAGCAACTGCTTGGAATTGACCTGATTCGTTGTTTTTAACAAATGCCATTGGGAATTCATTTGCGATGCGTGCAAATTCGTGTGCAACCACAGGTACTAAGTGCTGAGTTTTCATGAACTCAATGTTGATGCCATTTTGAATTTTAGTGTTGGCATGTTTTTCGTTATGTAAAGGCTGTACTTGTTGCTCCGCCATGATACTGCTCCATTAATTTTATAATATGTTTTTGCTGTTAGTGCCCAAAGCCTATAGGTTTTGGCAACAAAAAGGAAGTGAAAATTTTGTGGCAGTTTGTACATTATAAATTAACAAATTTACCTACATTACCAATCAACCCCAAATGATGAAAAAACAAGCTATAAGCAAGTAAAT